>JACSSI010000364.1 GCA_014879345.1 Anaerolineae bacterium
CCGTACCTCTGGGATGCTTCGTTTCACTCAGCATGACACGAGTAAATCCCCATGAATTCCCAAAGACCCGAAATTTCTTGCTGATAATCTGGTGATTCGTTAATCTGCACCACACATCTCGAAGCAACGTTGTTTGGCATAAACCCAGGCTGAAAACTCAGCGCCTTCAGGTATTGGCACCACAAATGGGTCTTCCCCAAAGGTGACATAGTTTTCATACAATTCTGCCGCGCTCATCCCCTTTTTGAATGCTGTTATAAGATATTGATCGATGATCAGCTTGCAGGCAGCCACGGCCGTTTCAAAGGATTCAAACTCGCCATGTTCATAGCGGTTGGATTGATCCTGGTAGTGGGAATTTTGGTCAACGAACACCTTGAACGGCATGTCTCCTGGCGCATGTTCCCCGTCTGCTTGCAAATAAAGACGGGCATCCCATTGGTTTTCGGGAGGCATTGTCGTGTCAATCTGTTTCTTTTCCCAGCAATAAATACCACTGCCTGTTGTGGCCGCTTTGATAGCAAGCTCGGCATCAAAAAAGCCAGTTTTAATGACTTCAAACCACAGCGCAGAGGCTCCTTTTGCCTCTGTGGGAACAACATAGCTTTCAGGCTGTTTTGATGTCAAAAAATAGATGTTATCTGAGTGCAAATAGTCCAGTGCTTCGAAGCACACCCGTATTAAATCTTGCCAACGAAATTTATCGTGCCATGATTCCTGGCCGGGGGGTGACACGTTTCTGTAGATAAATTCGTCGTCCCAGGCCACTTCAAACCAGTGTTCTAAATTTTTGCTTTCTGTCATAGTTGTGAGAGGTTGTTTTTATCACTTTGTTAAATTTCGTTCAGGATGGCGGACGTGATGGCCTGGGTGGTGTTGAGATTGGGGTGATGGGTGAGGGTGTGGGCAACGGCCGTTTCCATCCTAATCGCCGCTTCTTCCAAATCCCACACATACCGGGCCAGCATGGCGGCGCTGAGAATGGCGGCAATGGGGTTGGCGATGCCCTGTCCGGCAATATCGGGCGCAGAACCGTGAACCGGTTCCGCCACAGCGATGCCGTCGCCCCAGTTGAGCGAGGGCGCGAGTCCCAGTCCGCCACCCCAGTAGGAAGCGGCGTCTGACAAAATGTCGCCAAAGAGATTGGTGGTGACGATGACATCAAAGCGTTCGGGGTCTTCCAGCATTTTCAAAGCGGCTACGTCTACCAATAATTCGTCTATTTTAAACCGCAGACTTGTACTGAGCCTAGCCGAAGTAGGCGCGGAGGTCGCAGAGATTTCTTGGAAAACTTCTTTGACGCAATCGCGGAAGAGACCATCCGTTATCGGTAGCACATTGGCTTTATGCACGATGGTGAGCTTCTCGCGTCCCTGGCTGGTCATGATTTGCTTGGTTTTCTCAGCAATACGAAGGCTGGCTTTGCGCGTGATGACTCGTTCGGCAACGGCCGTTAACACAATTTCCGATTGACGATTTTGGATTGACGATTCCCCCGACTGCCCACTGTTCACTGTAAACTGTTCACTGTCCACTATCCTTTCCCGCCCACTATACAACCCCTCCGTATTCTCACGCACGATAATCATATCAATGCCGGGGCGGGGGGAAACATGGGGCCAGCTTTGCACGGGGCGGACATTGGCGTAGAGGTTGAGCGCCTGACGCATGGTGATGATGGCGGAGCGATACCCTTCTACCTTGTGGCTGGGCGAGGAGACAGCACCGAACAGCCCTGCGCCGCAGTCGCGGATGGTGGCCAGGGTACTTTCGGGCATGGACGCCCCGTTTTTGAGGAAGCAGGCCCAGCCCGCTTCGGCCTCGACGGTTTCTAAATCGGGAATAACAGCTTGTAACACGGCGACAGCGGCGGGAATCACTTCCTGACCGATGCCGTCACCGGGCATGACGCATAATTTGGGCATAGAATTCTTCCTGAATTTTTTGATTTAAGTTTAACGGCTTGAAAAGATTGGACAACGATTATCAGTTAAGTATCCCCTATTTGCTTCCGAATCTCTTCCAGTACATCAGCCAAAGTTATTTCTGAATTTTCTACGATTTCTGTTGGCGTATGTTTATGGTGGGGAAATGTGAGAAGATGACGATGATGGGGCGCATTGTCCCATCTTGTAATCATGTTGCTGTTTTGGTCTTGCCAATGAAAGGAATATGCTCGTTCTGACTCGTCTACATACTCTTTAACAAAGAGCATAGAGTCATCTTTAAAATTTATTTTTAGCCGGTAATAAAACCCGCCTCCCCACTGCCGATAATCTTCAACTTCGTAACTCTCGATCCAGTTTGCCGCATCAAGCAATCTCAAAATTTCCATGCTTGACCTCATCTATTTTAAGCGCTAAATCTTCTGCTGTTTTGACGTAGGCTTTCCACTCGATATAGTCGTCCCACTGATTGAAATTTTCTGCGGAACTGTTTTTAACCGCTTGTGAAAATTCCGCACAAGTTTGACCATATTTGCGCTCAAACAGACGAATTTTTTCATTGACAGCATGTGAGTTTGCCAGATATTCAGCCATGAGCCAGTTGGCAACGTGTTGCTTTTGAATGGTTATCATTGTTTCTCTCCTAACGTTTCTATCGCGGTCATTGGAAATCTAACCTGCTATCATTTATGCTCTATCACATGATTTTAGTTTTAATAGTATAACTGATAAACAAGTTCATTCAGAAAACTGGATGAAGTATTTTGTTTTGTCACAGAGATGAAGGGGGTAATCAACGGCCGTTATCTCCGAAGCCACCCGCCTAGATAATAACCAATCACCGCCCCCACAAGCGGATAGAGCAGTTGCACAAACCCGGTGGCCGGGGTCAGCAGGATGAGCGCGATACCTAAACTGGCGCAAACGGCCGTTCCCAGCAAACTAGCCACATAAGATATACCAGACCGTCGCAGTTTAGCCGCCAAAGCGCCGACACCCCACACCCCAAGCGTATTTCCGACGCCAATAACGAGAAGTTCCAAGCCATTGCCCACGCCCAAAGCCATCGCTGCCCCCAGTCCCACTGCATAGCCCACAAACAATTGCAGCACAATAACGATAAGGGTGACGATAATATTCATTGGTTTATTCTCCCAAAGCAAAATCACTGCCATCAAACACAGATTGCAGCAGTTGAACACGTTCCTCCTCCGTCATTTTGCGCGGGCGGGCGTAATCTTCGATCATGCCTGTCCAGAGGTCGGTGCTGAGTAAACGGCCGTTATAGACCACATACGTATCCACAAACATCTGCCGCGTGCCTAAGCTAAACATCTGGTCGGCAAAGGTGTTGCCTGTGCCGTAATGCACAAAATGATCGCCGCTAAAGGCAAAACCCATGGGGTGATGGCCGTGCGCCCCATGTACAATCGACGCCCCCGCCTCGGCAAACCCCAAAAACGCATCCCGCTGCGATTGAAACGGCGCATATTGAAACTGCTCCAGAAATTGAATCGAGCCAACCACGACATAGCCCTGCGCCGCCAACTCCTGAATTTGGGCGAGGCTAAAGCTGTAATCATCACAGGGCAAAGCGCCCGGCTCATCTGCCTGCGCCCACACGCCCCATGGCCCCACCGGATTACAGCCGACAAAGGCGATTTTGTTGCCATTATTCTCAATCAATAATGGCTGCTGCGCTTCTGCCAAATTACGGCCGCCGCCGTATCCGGCAATGCCCACTTCATCATATAAATCGAGCGTGTACAAAAAATTGTGCCTGCCCCAATCGTTTAGATGGTTGCCCGTCAACTCCACTACATCCACGCCGAGCCAGGTCATCAGGTCGATGGTTTTGGGCTGGGCGCAAAAGGTCGTGCCGCCGGTGGGCGTGGGGTCTGGGCAATCGGGAGCGAAGGCGTTTTCATGGCTCATATGGGCGATGTCGGCCGCTTGCATGATGGGCGCAATCTCTTCGCCGGGATATTGGTAGCCGTACTTTTCCATGCGGTCGGCGACGGCGCGGCTCAAACCAGAGGGGCCGGTCATGGTGATGTGGGTGAGTTGATCATCGTGGCGATTGGTCATTGATTCTGGCCAGAGGGCTGCCAATTGGGTAACGGCCGTTTCCTCCCCCATCAACCCAAAATGCAATTTCAGACTATAACTATCCGGATCGTAAAAGACGGAAATGGGCGAGTTGCCATCGACGGCCAATACCTTCAAACGCGGGTCTAGCTGTTCAAACGGCACAATCGTCAAAACAGGGTCGTCATAACTGGTCTGCGTCTGCCACAAAGTATCAATCAAGGCGTCTGGAGCCACGATGGTCGGTTCCTGCGCCGGATCGCCCCACCAGCCGCGCAAAATGGTTGCCATTTCTGCCGTCAAAACCAGTTCGCCATGCTGCCACGCCGCTTGCACGTCGGCCAGGGAAATATCGTCGGCAAAGGTGGGAAAGGGGGCGGCGACTGCGAACACCCATTCGCCAATAGCGCCGTTTTGTCCCAGCGTCAGCAACACGTCTGCATCGCCATCTGTTAAGGCAAACTGGTCTGGGTGTGCTTGCATGAGAGTGGTAACGGCCGTTTTCATTTCCATCGGCACAACCCCATCAAAACCAACGGTGAAGGGGGTCGGGGTTTCTGTGGGTGTGGGTGGGAGTGTGGCCGTTGGTGCGGCCGTTTGTGTGGGCGGAACGGCCGTTTCGCTTGGTACGGCCGTTTCTATCACAATCGGTTCTGTCGTTGGCGTTAAGGTGGGAGGAGGGGGCGTGGTCGAAACGGCCGTTTGGCAAGCCGTCAATAATATCAAAGCAAAAAACAAAATAGCATACTTGCGCATCATAAGAAGATTCCTGAAATGGGGTGGTTTTGTGGCGCAAGTTTATAGGAATGAGATTAAAGATCAAAGATTAAAGATGGATTACCCGACTAATCTTCAATCTTCAATCTTCAATCTTCGCATGTGTCATGAAGTTTCTCCCCCAAAGGGAGAGGGTATTTACCATGTCTATTACGCAACCACGCGCCAGTAAGCACCGCCGCCGCCTTCACGGTTCATAAAGCCAAGTTCCACAAGATCACGCCGCAAACGGGCGTAATCCTCGTTGAACTGTGACAGCATTTCATTCACTTCTTTTTCGCTGTAGCGCCGCCCCAGTTCAAACATCTTGACGATGTGGCGCAAAACAGCTTCTTCTTTCTTTTGCTGCGCGGGGAAGGTGGTTAAACGGCCGTTTTCATCCAAAAAGGTCTGCAAAACCTTGCGGTCATAGGCATCTACGTCCACATCTTCAGCCACCGTGGGCAGCATTTCAGGCGAGAGAATCCGTTCAGCCATGTCGGAGAGCACACTCAGTTCCAGGGTATACACGTTGTAATAGCTTTCTGGACGGGCGCTTACCAAGCCTACTTTCGTCAGCTTCGCCAAATGGTGCGAAACTGTGGACGAGTTCAGCCCTAAAATTTCTGCCATTTCTTCTACTGACAACGGCTCTTTGGCAAGCAGCGCCACAATTTTAAGTCGATTGGCATTGGATAATGCTTTGAAGAACGCCAACAATTCTTCTACATAGGGACTTTCTTCGTTCATTTAAATTACCTCTAACTAAATTGAAGTTTATCAATTTAGTTTAGCGGGTGTGAACGAGAATGTCAAGTAGAATTAAATTTTTGTGGGTCTTTGGGAATTCATGGGGATTTACTCGTGTCATGCTGAGTGAAACGAAGCA
>JACSSI010000365.1 GCA_014879345.1 Anaerolineae bacterium
GGCTGTAGCAGCACCCATCTTCCGCCGCATTGTGGAATTGTATTATGATATTCAGCCACAACGGCCGTTTCCCTGGAGTGGTCAATAAGTAAAACAATCGTCACAAACACCCAGAAACTAACAATGCAGTTTCTCTCTTTTTCCTTATCCCAATTTCTAAATTTAATCTAAATCGGGGTTCAAACACTTGCCCATATCGTGTATAATGGGCAACGTGCGTTACGCACAAGAAGAAGAAAATCTTGAGGAAGATTCGTGAGGATATAGGATTATGACAAAGTTACTATTAGAAGCGATTGCAAAAGCAAAACGATTGCCCCAATGGGAGCAAGATGCCCTGGCCGCGATGATTTTAGAGGAAATTGCCGATAATCATCGATGCCTGGCTACCGAAGTTAAAAACCAAAATGCTGATTATTTAGTCAACTTGGTTGAATCTTCGCTGGTATTATCGGTGAACTAACCAATCCTTCACCCGTGTTATGATGCGGGAGTCCAAAAATTATTGTGGCAATTGGAAATTAAAGTTAAAAAAGCTTTGATTTTCAATTGCCACAATCTTTTTTTGTATTGGAAAATGCAACAATACCACGTATATCAAATTTAAAAAACCTTTGTGACAGCCAGCCATGCCCAAGAAAAATAAAAACAACAAAAAACCTTCTGATTGGCGCAAAGCCGTAAAAAAAGCAATGCGCGCCGCCACTGAACAAGAGATTATCTATCGCTTTGGCAGTATGGATAACGCTTCTTTTAACTATCGTTGGGAACATGTCAAAACAGTTGTCACCCTGGCTGAAAAGCTGGCACTGCTTACGGGTGCAGACCCGGACATTGTTATAGCGGCTGCCTGGCTCCACGATGTACGCAAAGACACCCGCGATCTGCACCCACAAGAAGGTGCAAAATTTGCCCGCGAATTCTTGCCCAAAACTAATTTCCCCCCTGAAAAAATTGACCCAGTTGCGTGTGCCATTGAAGACCATATGGGTTTGTGGCGCGAGGAACCATTGACAAACCTGGAGTCTCAGGTGCTGTGGGATGCAGATAAACTAGCCAAAATTGGGTTAACGGCCGTTTTCCATTGGACAGGTTACGCCTTAGCCGGTAACAAATTCCGGGATGTTCACGAACTTATCAGACGAGGCCGTGACGCCAGTTGGCAAGAAAAAACAGTGCTCAGTATGCACACAGAACCAGCCCGCCGTGCCGCCCAAAACCGTCTGGTAGCCTATAACAAGTTATGGAATGAATTAGAAATCGAGTTGGAAGGCAACGACCTGGAATAAAGGTCGAAAGCAGAAGTCAAAAAGCAGAATAAGTTGTATCTAATCTCTGCCTTCTGCCCTTTGCCTTCCGCCCTTTCCTTATCTCGCGTTTTGGTAGAAGAATTCAGTCACCACTGGATGCACCCACCCCCCTTCCTTAAACAGAGATTGCCATTCCCAGGCTGGATCATTGCCCCCACCCGCCTGATTTGCCAGCACCCAATAGCTAAACGCCAACAGATACGGCTCTGCATCCCGCATATAACTGTATTGATAGACCAGTAGATTCTTAGCAACCTGCGGGTCGTTGCTATACGAACCACCCTCCGTCCCGACCATCGGCAAAGAGCGCCCCAAATGGCTGCGCACAATCTCGTCATAGTTGCGGAAGAGCAGGAAGCCATCAGGATCGTCATAGGCGCGTGTGCCATGATAGTTGTGGATGGAGAGCCAGGCGTGGTTAAGCAGTGCCTCGTCGCCATTGTATTCAATGGCTCGCAGGGTACGGTCTAAAAATTCGTAGTGACTGTATTCCCCACCCGGACTAAACGCACCGATACCTGGCAATCCGCCATTGTTGACAATATCTCTCGCGGTCTGCGCCCAGGCAAGCGCATATTGATTGGGATTGGCGAAACCTTGATGATTTTCAACGTTGACATTGGGTTCATTGTAAATTTGGTAGTAATACACACCTTTGGCGCGGTAATGGCGCACCATCGCACCCACATCATTGCCATATGGCAAAACGCCATTCTTGTATAAACGCATGACGGGCATAATGCCGTTGGCTACGAGTTTGTCTACCAGATAATCATTGTCGCCAATGTTGGCCCCATCATTCAAAAACACAACCCATTTGATGTGCATACGTACCAGTTCGTTGACATAACGGTCAACGGCTTCCTGACTTTGACTGACGGTTGGAATCCAGTGCATCCCCCAACCATTGTCACCAGGGGGTACGGGAAATGCCTGATACGGGATGATTTCCTGGTAAAGATATTGGTTGATGGGTTTGATGACGGGGGTGTTGGTGGGCGTAATCAGGGGTGACGTGGTAGGTGTGGGGGTTTCTGAGGGGCGCGGCGTAAATGGGGTGAGGGTGGGAATGGGCAAGGGTGTTTTGGAGGGTGTGGCGGTGTCTCTGATGATGGTATCGGTGGCGGTGGGAACGGCCGTTTCTGCCGGTGGTGTAAAAGTGGATGGCACACCCTCAGTGGGGTCTGGCACCATGGCTGCTGCGGCTAAAGTCGGTATCGTAGCCGCGCCTACATCCTGACAGCCAGCCAAAAGCATTACCACGATTAGTAAAAATATGCCTTGCGTTTTCTGCAATATGCTTTGCCTCCGCAAAAGCGAGAGCAAGAGGCAATCCTCTTGCTCTCGCTATCTGTATAAATCCATTTCCTGCGGTCGTATTAAATCGCTGGCACGGCCGTTTTGCAATGGGAGTTTTAGACCACGCACAATCACAACTGGTCTGCTCTCATTGCCTTGCCCCATGACAAGGCCAGCCGCCGCTGCAATTTCATCCGCCACGCCCACGTCTGTATACTGCAAAATATGCCCGTCTCGGTCTGGTTCACCACGTCTGTCCCACAGCGCAGGCAACCCGGCCACACCGATTGCCACCCCAACCGTGCCTAAACGAAACGGCCGTCCGTGGCTGTCTGTAATGACCACGCCAACCGCCACATCCAATTCTTGCTGAATACGTGTTTTGATGGTTTGGGCTGAGGCATCGGGGTCAACGGGCAAGAGCAAGACAGTCTCATCTGCTTCATCATGCCCTACGTTGGAGCGGTCGATACCGGCATTGGCGCTCGTGAAACCAAGCCGATGGCGTGTCACCAAAACACCCGGCTTCAGGCGCGAGATTTCTATACTTTCCTGCAAAACGAGTTCAACTAAGCGCGGGTCTTTTTCCGTTTGGGCGGCTACTTCTTGCGCTTTGGCGCTGGGAACTACATCAGCCAGGCACACAAAGCGCCCTTCCGCTTTGGAAACAATTTTCTGGGCGATGGCTACCACATCTCCATTTACAAGCTGGATGTTGGCAGAAACCAACGCCGTCAAAATAATATGAGTGAGGTCGTCACCTGGGTGGATTTCCGGGATGTGGGGAACGGCCGTTAGCGTAACCCCAGTTCGTTCAACTTCCGTCATGCAGGCAAACCAGTGATGCGGATGCCCGCACTTTTGACTTTGTAGATGATATTGATGGCAATGAGAACGGCCGTTAACTCCTCCACCGCCCGCGCATTTTGCAAAGCCCCTGCATTAACACCATTCAGACCTGCATCCGCACACAACTGCATGGCAACATCCTTGTCTTCCTTCTTGTCGCCACACACCATCACATCACAATCCATCTTGTGGCTCAAATCAAGCAAATGATGCGCCCCAATATTTTGGAACGCTGCCACCACACTTGTCACCCCATCAAGCTGGGCCTGTGCCTCTTCAGCCGCCGACAGCCCGCTTTCCAGATGATGCACCCGCGATTTCTTCTCGCCAGAAGGAGCCACCACCGTGATAAGCAATTTACCTGCCAGCGCTTCCTTAACAGTTTCCAATGTGCCTGCTTGTGCCCAATATGGCACAGACAACACCACAACATCAGCCTGCTGAGCTGCCACCAAATTATCCGTACCGGAGATATTGCCCTCCGGTAATTTTTCCAGCATATCAACGGCCGCAGCCTCGCCTTTCTCCCGCTTACGCGAGCCAATTACGATCTCATGCCCGGCTGCTGCCCAACGATAGCCGAGGCCAAAGCCTTCATTTCCAGTTCCGCCTAAAATTGCAATCTTCAATGGTTGTCTCCTTCAATAAACTTCCCGAAAGTTGTCAGCAATTTGCCAGCAAACAAACTTCCGGGAAGTTGGTCACAGAGAGACATGGAGAAAATAGTGAAAAACCTCTGCGTTCTCCGCGCCTCTGCGGTAAATTTTCTATTCGCTAAATTTATCAAAACGCTGCCACACTTCGGCGGCTAATTCACGGCTACGCGCCGTGATTTCTGCCTCGTTGAGGGTGAGCAGTTCCCGGTCTTTCATCAGAATTTTTCCGCCGGCAATGGTGGTTGTTACCAGGTCGGCTTCAAAGCCAAAGATGATGTGCCAGGGCAAGTTCCCTGCTGACAATGGTGTCGTCGCATGATAATCAACAAAAATGACATCAGCCGCCGCCCCTACTGAGAGTTTGCCAATCGGTACTTCCGGCCAGAAGATACCAGCCAGTGCCGCGTTGTTGTTAATCGCCATTTGCACGATGTCCATGCCATTGCCCCGGCGCGGGTCACGATGAGCCGCTTTGTGGTACAAGTAGGCCGCCTTCCACTCAGCCCACATGTTGTTGCTGAAACCATCGTTGCCCAGGCACACCGGAATGCCCAGACGCATCATGCCTTCGATGTCGGCTGCACCCACGGCGTTGTTCATATTGCTGCGCGGTTGATGTGTCACCCAGGTGCCAGTCTGTGCCAACAACTCTTTTTCGGCGGCATCAATATGGATAGCATGAGCCACAATGCTTTTCGGCCCCAGTATGCCAGCATCTGCCAATCTATCTACCACACGCACGCCATATTTGTAGAGTGAATCGTATTCATCTGATTCATGTTCGGCAACGTGAATATGGAAGCCGGTATCCAAATCCTTGGCTGCATCGGCACAGGCATGAAGGGTTTCGTCGCTGATGGAGAGGGAGGCATGCAGTCCAAACGTGCCAGCCAGCATGGGGTTGCCCCGCTCTTTGAGTGAATGTAAGAAGCGGATGTTTTCGTCGATGCCGGCTTGCGCCCCATAAGCGCCATTTCGATCTGTTACTTCGTAGCAAAGGGCTGCCCGCAATCCTGACTGGATGACTGCTTCTGCTACCTGGTCGAGCGAGTTGTTGATGGCATTGGGGCTGGCGTGATGGTCGATGAGGGTGGTTGTGCCATGTTTGATGGCATCTACCAGGCAAACCAGGGCGCTGTATTCCACATCAATATCAAGCAGGGCGCGGTCTAGTCGCCACCAAAGCCGTTCTAAAATATCTGGAAAATCTTTGGGGGCAGGGCCTGGTATGCCCATGCCTCGCGCAAATGCGCCATAAAAGTGGGTATGTGCGCAGATATTCCCGGGCATCACCAGTTGATTTCGCGCATCAAGTTGTGCTACTTCGGGGTATTTTTCGATGAGGGTGGCGCTGCTGCCCATGTCGGCGATGAGGCCGTCTTTTAGCAGCAAGGCTCCGTTTTCGATTATTTCATTTTCCGCTTGCCAGGTGACTAAACGGCCGTTTGTAATCAGTAAATCATTCATAGCGTGGATTGTAACTCTCCTTGTTGGGGATGCAATGATTGAACGCCTAACAAGCGCAAATCATAAACTTCTCAT
>JACSSI010000366.1 GCA_014879345.1 Anaerolineae bacterium
CCGTTCCTGCCCGTCGATGACGAGGGTGACGGTATCGCCAAGCTGCTTTTCCATTTCGTTGGCGTTGAGGTTGGAGAGGGCGATCTCATTCTCCTGCTGCGGCGCGGTTCCTTTCACGTAGTCCAGCGGGAACAATGTGAAATCACCGCTTTCAATATTGAGAATTTCCAACGTGCCGTCAGGCTGCATCACTTTGAATTGGGATGTCACCAGCGGTGATAGTTTGGCGACATCGGGATCGGCCTTGAGCGTGATAACGGCCGTTTCAAATCTTTCAGCCACATCATCTGACTGCCGAAAATCGATACGCAAGTCACTCTGCCCGGTGCCCATATATGTAATGAATGTCGGTGATTGAATCGTCGTCAGGAAGTGGATGGGGATGATGATAATCACGGCGCAGAAGAAGAACACGAAGGCGAGCAAGCCATACAATCGGGAGCGCTGCAAGACATCACGAATGCCAAGATAGGCATTAATATTCAATCTCCGGCTCCGTTTTAGATTGAGCATTGGCAGGCTTCTCATCGATTCGCCGACGCTGCCAGAGCGCAGGGCTTCCACAGCGGAGATGCGATTGAAGCGTCTGAGGATGAGCGCACAGGAGAGGGTCACAATCAGGGCAATGGTAGAGGCGGCTATCAGGGGCAGTATGGTTTGCCACACACTCTTGGACGCACTGCCGATATACAACAGCACATTGGCGGACAGCACCTGGTTCAGCAGCAGTGAGGCCAGATAACCGAGCAATGTGGCCGCCACACCCATAACCACATACTTAGCCAGATAGAGCCGCTTGATGTCCGCACGGGCGATGCCGATGGCCTTCATGACGCCAATCTCTTTCGTGTCTTCTTCAATCGTTGCCATGAGCGTAAAACGCAAACTAAGGATGGCAATGACGACCAGCAGCAGGCTCATCAGGATAACAACACCGGCGACAAGACCATCGGATAAGGAATTCATGATTTTGAACAATCCCTGATCGATGGCCGGCCCGGTCTGGGGCAAGTTTGATGATTGGTAAGCGTTGGCGAAATCACCAATCTGACCCTCATCAACAAGCAGGAATTCAACCAGATATTCGGTTTCAGCGATGTGTTGTCTTAGGCTGGCGAAGTCTTGCTCGTGAATCAGGAAACGTTTGGAACTGGCGATGGCCGGGTTCATCTGCGAGTCGCGGCTGAAGGTGGCAATGGTGAAGCGCATCTCCCCCGCATCGGTGGTCACACGAACCTGATCGCCAACGGCCAGCTCCCGTTCCTGAATGTAGTGCACAGGCACTGCGATTTCGCCTGGCGCGAGGTGGATGATGTTGTTATCCAAATCCAGCAAGAAATCGAAGGCTTCATTCTGGGTGACAAAGCTGATATCCATGATGCTGGTTGCTTCCGAGTTCTGACTGGCTCCCAGATAAAGATTGGCGCCAGCCACGGTGATCATCTCGACGGTTTGCTGGTCGGTGACCATGTCATTGGCGACCGTCCAACTGTCAATCTCAGCCTGATCCAGCGGCCCAGTATGCATCTGCACGAAATGGGGGGTATGCGCTTTGGCAAACAGAACATCCAGGGAATTGCCCAATTCAATCATCAAGTTTGCGCCGCTGGCAACCAATAAGGCCGCCAGGAAAATGAAGGCAAACACGACAATCGTTATCAGTTTCTTGCGTAGAAAATCTTTCTTTAACATGCGTCCAATCATCATAACTCTCTCCTTTTTGTTGGTGTGAAGGTCCAACATTAGCAGTGTATGATTTATCGGGGGATGAATCGCCTATAGAAAGATAGGTTTAGGGGTAGGGATAGGTAGGGATAGGGGTAGGGAAATCAAAAAAGAACTGATTGTTCAGTTCTTTTTTTTGTCGAAAGTGGATTGTGCGGGAGGGAACGGCCGTTGTGCCTACATCAATAATTTGTTTGTACTGGCTCAATAATTTCGAGTGACAAGACCAGAACCTTGAGCTCAAAAAAAGCCCACAATTTTACACAACTTTCCATCTGGGGTAACTTCTCCATAATCCATACCCGATGTTTCTGAACCGGCAAAATGAAGAGTCCAATAAAATCTTATGCAGCCATGGTGATGGTCAACCTTGCCATTGACTGTGAATTTCGCGCCTAGATTACCTTCCAGAAAGTGGGTGATTACATTGTCTAAGGCAGCTCTATTGGAAGCTTGGTTGAAACGATCAGTATACACACCATCTTCTTGCCAGATGGCCTTCAAAAGGGTCTGACGAGCAACCGAATCAGGCTCGCTCCAAGCGGCGACATAATGCTCAACCAGGGCCTCAATATCAGTTTGTGTCATGAGTTTCTCCTTAAATGTTCCTTGCTCTATTGCGAAATTGATTGCATTTTTCCAAAGTCGTTGTCTGATTGCTGATCTTGCTCTCTGCTTCAATTGTATCAGTCTAGTGTCTATTCTATCTGCCTAACGGCGGGCATCAGGCGCGAAGCGGAAGCACCGTCGCCTGTATGCCATGTTGGGTGGCTCTTAAGATAATAGGGCTAGACTGGCAGAGGGCCGACAAACTCAATACCATATTGCTGACAAGCCTGTCCAATTACCGACTCATCAATCATTGCCTGTGGTGAAGGCAACGAAATCGCTTTGTAGAACTCTGCATGATGGGGCGTGGTGAGAATGAGGTAGCGTGCTACTTCTGACTCAATACGGAAACCGTGAATCGTGCCTCCTGGGATGTGTACAAAGGCACCGGCAGATGCCCGCACCCCCGGCTCATTGCCCAGATAGAAGGAAACTTCACCTTCGAGTACATAGAAAGATTCTACATCACTGTCGTGTTTGTGAAGAGGAACGGCTTCACCCTGCACCGCCCGTTCATCAACAAGGGCAAAAGCCCCACCCGTGAGCGCACCTGTCGCCAGAAAATAAGTGGATGTCTCGCCCATCCACCGCAGCTCACTTTCACCGGGTTGATACAAATAAGCTTCAATTGTTTGACTCATGAAAAACCTCCGTAATTTCTATTCTGTGTTTTGGATCAGTATGCCTTCGTTTCCATCGCTTCAACTATCTGTGCTTGAGGATTCATCATAATCTTTCCCTCGACCTGCCCCCACACCACACGCATGGCGGCTAGCAGGGTCTCGGCCTGTGCGACCGAATCGAACTCCAGATCAATCATCACATAGTTGGGATTGTCAATTGGGCGCAGGATTTGATAACGTCGCACACCTGATTTCTCCCTGCCAACTGGATCGCTATCAAAGGCTTGCTTCCAACCTTCATAGTTGGGTACTGGGTGTTCAATTCGCAGCATGTACATCATTAGCTCCTTCACATTAGCTGAATTCATTTGCTACTGCGCTACTTTTTGCAGCAGTAACGATAAGTGCAAATTCTTTATGTTAGAACAGCCACTATTTGCCGCACAATGTTTATTCTTTGGAAGATGATAGGCTTTGGTGGTCAGGTATTTCGATGCTGATTCAACGGGCCACCACGCAACGGCCGTCCCGATATGGTACGCTGCTCGTTGTCGCGTAAACGCGGTTCGTAGTGGGAGAAAAACACTCGGCCAATGAGTTCACGTCGGCTGCGCACGGCCGTTTTCTCAAACACACTCTTCAAATGCTGCTGTACCGTGTGGACGGAGATCACCAGATGGGCGGCGATTTCGGCTGTTGAGTTGCCTTGCAGCACCAGGCGGGTGACTTCCTGCTCACGCTCAGTCAACTCGTAGGCAGCCATCAGCAGAGAAGCGATACGGGCGGGATGGCTCGGCTCAATAATAATGGCGCAGCGCCGCGCCCCACTGCCAACGAGTGCGGCACCATGCAGTACCAGCCAGCGACCAGAGCGGGACAGCACCCGCGCCAGGGCAACCTCGCCAGGGGCATCCGCATGTTCAGCCGAGCGCAAAGCGCGTCCGGCCACCGCCAGCACGACTGGGGGCAGCTTACCCTGTACTGTCCAATCGCCACCGGGTAACTCGTCAAGCCATTGCGCCATCCCGGGCGTGAGTGATTCGACAGCCCAATCCTCCTTGAGAATGATCAGACCAGGGGCTTCCAGCCCTTCGGGTTCGGTGGCTTCACCGATGAGCAATCCTCGTCGAGCACCTTCAGCCAGATAGGGTGCTATTCCTTGCAAGAAGCGGCATTCATCGGGGTCGAACAAGGGCTGCCCCTGCTCGCGGTAAAGCCCCATCACTCCCCAAACCTCACCGGCAGATGTACGCAGGGCAACCAATAGTTCCTGGTCGCCGCCATAGGGACGTACGTACAAGTTCCAGCCGGGGCTGCGGCTTGGATCACCTTCGGTCGCTTCATGTATTGTCGAGAGCCCCCGTTTAGAGCGGGCGACATTAGCAATTTTATGGAAGTCGTCCTCAAAGTATTCGTGTGCCAGCCATTCCGGTGACAGTTCCAGCATTTCGGGGTTGTAGTGACTGGTAACCAGGAGCGAAGCTGGGTCGAGCGTAAACCAACATGGACTCATGTAGTTTGGCACGGTGCGTGCCAGAACCTCGTTTGCTCCTTGCCAAAATGTCACCAGGTCCAGCCCCTGCCCGGCCAGGTCGATAATGGTGTTTTTGGCTTGCTGTTTCTGGTAATCGCTCATACGCACATTATACACTCGGAAACGGCCGTACAATATACCACTTTTCTGGTATAGATCATGCCGCTGATGGTTTGTATAACGGGGTGATGAACAGTGACGCCCAAACACCTGAAGAGCTGGAGATGTTGTTTGAAGACAGCCTGCTGCTGCGCGACCCAAAATCGCTGATGGCGTTGTTTGCAGATGGGGCTGTACTGGACATTGATGGAGAGGCGTCAGCTCGTGGTAAGGATATTGTCCGGCTGGCGCTGGCAACATGGGATAGTGATCAAACCTATGTTGCCGCTCCGCAGCGTGTGATACAGGCACGTGACATGGCTCTCATTGTTTCCAAGCGAGGCATCAATGTGGTGCGCCGTAACAGTAGTGGCATCTGGCAATACGTGATCGTATGCCAGTGAGTTAGAATGTTCAGAAATTGTCAGCTTTCTTGCAGCTGCTCTTTCTTTACCTGTCTGATGCCACTAGCGTTAGTTCAGCCCCAGTTCCTGAGCGCGTATGGTGGCTTGTGTGCGATTGTTGATACCTTGTAACACACTGACCTTTTTGCTGAGATTCCTTGTATTTTCTTACACCAGCGCAACATTGAGGTTTTCTTGAATCAGAGGTGATATTTCTTTGGTTACTTGCTCCTCTATTTCATCGCGTGTCTTTTCGAGATCATATAATGCTTGCAGATTCATCCATAACTCTGCCGACGTGCCAAAATAACGGCTGAGTCTAATCGCTGTATCTGCTGTAATACTCCGCTTCCCATGCACGATCTCATTGATCTTGCGTGGGTATACTTTCATTTCTTTCGCCAAACGATATTGACTGATTTCCAATGGTTTCAGAAAATCTTCCAGCAAAACTTCGCCGGGATGCACGGGGGGAATTCGTGTTTCATTCATAGTTTGTCCTCACTCAATGATAATCCACAATCTCAACGTCATAAGCATCACCATCTTACCATTTCTTCCTGTCAGCGTAACATGCCTTGTGTATAACGTATGAACCATTGCCTTAGCTGAGGATTTGTGCAAAAGACAAATTTACCCTTTTGTCGAATTTTTCGTTAT
>JACSSI010000367.1 GCA_014879345.1 Anaerolineae bacterium
ACAACCGTGTCGATGATGCGTTGGCGCGACAGCGCTTTCATCTCTTCCTGAACGGTGGCGCGATAGGTGCGTTTGGGGGACGTTGCTTCCATGATTGCGGCTTCCATCACTGTCATAATGGCTCCAAAAACGGATGATAACTTACTTATGTCTATCCGCTAGAATTGATGTCCATTATTATGACACCAATTGATTCTACCTGTCAAGTGTTACCGGTCACAAATAGTTGTTTGCCAGAATTTTTGTTCGTTTACGTGCCTGAAACTGCTACTTTTTCATTTAAAATCACGTACAATGGAGGTGAGGTGACTTCATGACAGAAGAGATACCAATGCCCCATATTGAGACCCAAATTCTATGCCAACAATGCACGGCCGTTTTGCCTGTGGAGCAAGGCGCGTTAATTGCCATCTGTGAATTCTGTGGCGCGAGTAACGCCATCGATAAAAGCGAGGTGGTACTCCATTTTGCCGCTCGCGAAACCGTGCGCGAAAATGACGCCGAATCAGCTCTGCGCCGCTGGATGGGCGGCAATGACACCGTTAAAAATCTGGACAGAAAAGCCAGCATTGACGGTTCAGAGTTTCAAATGTGGCCGATGTGGCAAATCCGAGCCACCATCAAAGGCCAAGAAAAAGTATTCCTCAAACCAGCGGCGGCCATTTCAGTGCTGGATGTGACGCAGTTGAGCATTCCAGCCTCCGATTTGGAACCGTTTGATTACGAAACCAGCGCCGAAGCAATCAACCCCACCGTGCCACTTAACGCCGTCAAAAAATGGCTGGCTGAAGATCAGCAGGTTGCCGCCAGCGGGATAACCGAAACCTCCCTCGTTCATCTGCCAGTCTACATCTTCCGTTATTCATTTTCCGGGCGCACCTTCACAGCCGTTGTAGATGCCGCCACTGGCAAAGTATTTGCCGACATTTTCCCATCCAAACTGGAAGTGCCTTATCAAACGATTGGCGGCATTGGTTGTGTTTTGTACTTTTTGGCGGCATTGGTACCTGCGTTTGGTTTCTTGATGGGAGGCATTACCGGCTTAGGTGGAGCGCTCATTGTGTACATGATTGTCGGGGCTATTATGTCAGTGCCTATCTTTATTATTGCGGCAATGATTTCAGCGAAGATATAACTATGGATAAAACAACTGGTTTAACGTGTCCAGAATGCAGCGGCTTAGTACCGTTGAAAGAAGGCGATCGCATTATCACCTGTCCGTATTGTGGTGTTCATGCGTTGGTTCAGGGTGAGCAGGGGCTGCGGCGCTGGCAAGTCTCCCGGCGTGTAGAACGGGATGCGGCGCTGCAAGCTGTAAAAGGGTTCTTCTCTGGTATTAAAAAGGCGCGTGATTTGAAAAAAGAAGCGCAAATCAGCGATATGTTTTTGATTTATTTGCCTTATTGGCGGGTGCAAGCGGATGTGGCTGGCTGGCGCTTTGGTCGCAAAAAGGTTGACAAGGACAGCACCAAACCAGTCGAAGCGGAAATTTTGGAGCAGATGCACTGGAATGACGCCGCGCTGGATGTATCGGAATATGGGGTGCATCAGGTGACGCTTGCCAAGGATATGCTGGAGCCTTACCACAGCGAGGCGCTCCATGCGGAAGCGCTGGTGTTTGAGCCAACTGAATCGCACACAGATGCCAGAGAAGAGGCCCATGACAATTTTGTGTATCGGGGGCGGATGAAAGAGAGTCTCACCAAGACTTATTTTGAGAAATTTCACTTTTTAAGTGAAACGCTTTCCATTGTTTATTATCCATTGTGGGTGGCGCGTTATTCTTATCACAAGCGGCATTATCAGGTGGTTGTCGATGGGGTGAATGGGGATGTGTTGTACGGGAAGGCGCCGGGCAATATTTTCTACCGGGCAGCAGCGCTGGTAGCTGGCCTGGCGGCTGGCAATTTCATTCTGGTTAATGGCACATTGGCGATGGGCGCAGCTTTTGCCGAAAGCAGCGACAGTGATGGGGGCTGGCTTGTTTTGGCGCCCATCGTGATTGGTATTGGCTTGATTATCGCAGGGTATCGTGCCTTCCGGTATGGCGAGGAAGTGGAGCAAATTGAGGGCAAGGTGAAAAAGGCGGCAACGGGGAAGGGCGGCGGCGGTTCTCAGGGCATGATTAAATCTTTGATGAGCGGCAATACGGATGATTTGGAAAGCATGATGAAGACGGGGATGAGTTTTATCGATGAGCTACAGGAGATGCAAAAATAATGATGCAACTGATAGCACTCAAATGCCCAACCTGTGGGCAGAATCTCAAACCTCAGAGTAATGAGGCGGTGGTGGTTAGTTGTGGGGGATGTAAAACGGCCGTTTCCCTCCATCAATCCGGACTCAAAGCCATTAACGTACAATACGCCGCTTCTTCTTCTAATAAAGTAGAAGCGTGGCTGCCCCTATGGGTCTTCACAGGAAAAGTTAACATAAAACGACGAGAGTCACAAGGCGGCAGCAAAGGCGCTGATAAGGACGCGGCCAAATTATGGAGTTCTGTGCAGCGGCTTTTTGTGCCAGCATGGCAGGAACCGGTGCAGCAAGCACGCGCCATTGGCAGCCAGTTTGTGGTACGCCAACCAGCTTTTAAGATGAGTGAACCCACAGATGACATGCTGATGACGGAAGCTACCGTCACCCCGGAAGATGGCCTCAAACTGCTCGATTTTATTGTGCTCAGCCTGGAAGCAGACCGGAAGGATTGGCTAGAAGATTTGCAGTTTGAGATTCAAACGACGGGGCATGAGCTATGGGCAATTCCAGCGCGTAGAAAAGGGTCGAGTTGGGAGTTTTTGGTAGGCAAGTAGGGTGAGTTCTATTGGAAGATTTAATAAAAGAGGTTTACGCTCGTTTTGGTTTAGCCTACTATTTGGGAGAGGTATTACATCGGGGTCTCTGCAATGTGTATGCATTATTGAGTTTTGAAAACCCTAAAGATATAACCCGACCACGACTTGAGGAAAAATTTACCTATGCATTTTCTCTGACGTTGGGACAAGTTATTAAGGAATTGGAAAGGTTACTTCCTTCAGAGTTAAATGCTCAACTCCAAATAGCATTAGAAAAACGAAATTTTTTGGCTCATCGTTTCTGGTATGAACGAATTCATTTAATGGGTAGCGAGCATGGTTTGAGACAGATGCTCGACGAACTACATGAAATGAGTCAATTTTTTGATGCGCTAGATCAAAAAGTCAATAAATTTCTTGAACCACGCCGAATTGAAATGGGTGCTACTGACGAAGTGATAAATCACTTGATGATGGAGATCGCTTTAGGTATTACAGAAGAACCGCTTATATCTCACAGACGACTAAAAAAACAAGAAAGATTAGTAAAAGTATGGGATGTAAAAATAACGGATGGTTTAGTGGCACAGATATTTGAAATGGATGATGGTACTCTATGGCAATTTTGTGATGTAGGTCTTGGATGGAGTATCTTTGAAAATCCTTCGCCAAATTGGAAAGAAAATCAGGCCACCAAAGAATATCTACCTGTAAATATTAATCCAAGACCTTTGGTTTCTCAACCTTGGGAGTACGAGTTTCTGTTGAAAAAAGGAATGATATTCTGGGTGAGACCAGGCCAACGTGAAAAGAGTTATACTTGGGGCTTAAGAAAAGCCGCATAGGAACACCCCGAAAATTCTGTTGTTGTAAGATTGTGGAGACTTGGGTTAGGTCTTGGGTGGGGTCGAGGAGGAGTTGGTGGAAACCTTGAAGATAATGAGAGATAGTCAAAAATGCTATATAATTTTCTAAAAAGGAGAGGTAACGATGCTTCAATCAATTGAAGGGATGATTGATCATGAGGGGAAGTTGATCATACTCGGAAAAGCGATTCTGCCAAAATCACGCCGAGTGATTATTACTATTCTTGATGAAGAACCATCAGATGAAGTCGTTAACATGGCTTTGTTAAGTGAATCGGCTCTGGCTCGGGATTGGGAAAGACCGGAAGAGGATGAGGCATGGTCACACTTAGCCCAGCTTCCATCGTTATAATTCCGTTTCCATTTTCAGACCTTTCTGGCACAAAACTTCGTCCTGCCTTGGTTTTGGCGGAAACAGGACATGATGATTGGCTTCTGTGCCAGATTACGAGTAATGCTTACACTGTGCCAGCCGCTGTTCGCTTGTCTAATGCAAATTTGAGCAAGGGTTCGTTAAACGCTATAAGTTATGCGCGTCCTATGAAACTGTTTACCGCCAATGCAGATTTAATAGTCAAGCGGGTAGCCATCCTCAATACTGACACCTTCCGAGAAATCTTGACGATTACAATTGAATCGCTACAGAAAAATCTGCCGACGGCTGGGTGAATCGCCTAACGATAGTTTATCCATTCCTTGTGCTGTAAATTTGCGGAGACCTGGGTTAAATCCTGGGTGGGATCGAGGAGGAGTTGGTGAGAACGGCTTTTACTCTTACGTTAACTTTTCAAGAGCGCGTTCCATAAGATCAGCCACGCCGAGCGATTGCGCCCATTGCTTGAGGTAATCAATATCTAATGCTTTCTGCTGAGTTTTCAGAACACCAAGAATATCCCGCCACTGCCGTTCCGAAACCTCACCGCCCAATCGAAACCAGTCCAATTTAGCCAAAATAACATCTTCGGCACTCAATACCCAGATTTTCTCATCCGTATCAGGGCCAATCTGTTCAGCTATGCGTCGGTTTAGCTGTTGCTGATCAAAGGGGCGTTTTTTAGGAATGAAAATATCTACCTTGAACATCGTGCTTAAATGGATGAGGTTAAAACTGCTCTGATGTTGGATGGCTTGCTGAATCATCTGCTCGTCTGCATAAAAAGCATCCTGCAATCCAGATACAAAAGAGAAGACCTGTTCTGGTTGAATATCCGCCACAATGTCGACATCCATTGTCGTGCGCAGCATGCCGTGGATAATGCTGGCCATAGAACCGCCAATGACGTAAGGAATGCCCTGGTCATCCAGCAAATTTGTCACCAGCAGGGTAACTTGAAGCACTTCAGAATCAATCAAGGACAGCTCCCTTTAACTGTTAATAGAACCATAAACGCGCGCAGCTATTTCTTCGCCTAATATAATCGCAGCTAAACGCTGTCGTAATTCCTCAGTGGATGCGTTCGGGAAGCGCTGCTGTAGTCCCACTAAAGCGAGTTGACGTGCCGAGCGATTCAACCCTTCCATCATCTCTAATTTGCGCCAGGCTGGGGCTTCGCGCCACAACTTAAATAAAATCGCTTCAGCTTCCGGCGTCGTGTCCCAGTTCATTTCTCGCCAGGAGGGCAAAGGCTGTTTCCCGTTTGTTTTTTGTGTCGTTTCATGACTTTGGTTAGGCATAACTGGTTCCATAAAGGCTCATAATATCAGGGACTGAAATAGATTATACCATTGGACGACATTTTCTAGAGCAGATTGATTGTGTAGTAGAAGAATAATCGAGTGGCAGAATTAAAGCCAGGATCATCAAGATAATCAGCCTGGCGAGTTAATCCACTCCCGGTGCTGTAAATTTGCGGAGACCTGGGTTAAGTCTTGGGTGGGGTCGAGGAGGAGTTGGTGAGAACGGCCGTTCCAACTCACATATACCTCTGCCCGCACCTCAACTGGATACTCGTACTGTTCTGCCAAAAAATGCGCAAACTGCACAATCATATC
>JACSSI010000368.1 GCA_014879345.1 Anaerolineae bacterium
TAGTTAGGTTCTGGAAAAAAGTAAGCATTTTCTTTAAGTCCACTCGTGTCCCTGCGACAAATCCGGGGCCAAGCCCATTGCAGAGAATGATGGGCTGTGTCATGGCACTATTGATTGTGCTGATTTTATTGTTGATAGCTGCTTATTTACTTGGAGTTGTTTTTTAATAGATTTAGAGTGTCAAGATGCTGCCAGGGTCACTTTTTTGATTCCAGTTGAAACAGTTTTAGAACACCACTATAATCAGGACAATTAAGATGCTGTTAAGGCGACTGCACTTTCATCGAGTCGCTTTTTTTTTGGTAAAAATTGTGTAGCTGTACAATGTAATGGAGGTCTGAGCTTGTCGAAGACCGGTTCCTTTCGACAGGTTCAGGGAACCTATTTGTGTGGTTACAAAATTGTTTTGAGTGAGTATAAATATGATTACGCCAGCCGGTAAAGAGTGCCATTTTTATTATCAGGACTTCCATCGCGGCCATTCTGCCCAAGAATGTCGCCTGATTGAACAAAATCCTAATTCTGAACCCTGGAAACCGGATGATTGTCAGACATGTTCTGTGCCGGGTATTTTGTTAGCAAACAGCAGCCCGGATTTGGTCTTGGAGGGCAAAATTAGTAAAGGGTTTATGGGGTTCAACCGTCAAATGAAGCTAAAGGCATCATGCAGCCGTCATTTGATTGATGTGCCAGAACCACATGTTGGTTGTCCGAAATGCGCCCAGGAAAAGCCTGGATTCCAAGATTTATTTGGTGAAGGTTGATGGGATGATTGGGGAGAAAGACAATGCTTAAAGCTGTTTTGTTTGACCTGGATGATACCTTGTTGGGGAATCATATGGATACGTTTATTCCCCGATATTTTGCGCTGCTTGGACAATATGCAGAAGCTTACTTGCCACGTGACAAGTTCTTTAAGGCGTTGAAGGTGGCAATGCAGATGATGATGGCGAATACGGATGCTTTGCTGACGAATCGTGACGTGTTTTGGCAGAGTTTTAATGAGTTAACTGGATTAGACGCAGAAGAAATGGAACTGTTTTTTGATGCGTTTTATCGGAATGAATTTTTGGCTTTGGAATCCGTGGTTACTCGCCGGGAAACGGCCGTTTCTCTCATCAGTCTCTGCCAACAAAAAGGGTGCAAAGTCGTCATCGCCACCAACCCCATGTTTCCACTGCCGGCAGTTGAAGCGCGGCTAAGGTGGGCAGGGCTGCCCGTGACCGAATTTGATTTTGACCTTGTGACCAGCTATGAAAACATGCACGCCACCAAGCCTCATCCTGCTTACTATGAAGAAATTTTGGCACGCATTGAAGTGGCCCCTGATGAGGTTTTAATGGTGGGCGATGATTGGGAAAATGACGTTGAGCCAGCGGCCGCTGTCGGCTGCTTTACGTACTGGCTGCCTATGAATGGCGAGACTGTGCCGCCTGACACCAGTTTGGTGACGAAATACGGCACGTTGGTTGAGCTATATGATCTGATTGACTCGTGTTGGTTAACTGAGTTGGCTGCTTAACTGATGCAAAAACCAAGTCCTGTCCCCGAGTTATTGCAAGAATTGCGGCATTTTGCAACGGCCGTTTCTGATACCCTGGCATCTCCTGAAATAAACTGGCAGTGGCGGCCCGCTCCCGCTGAATGGAATTTGACGGAGTTGTGCTGCCATTTGCGCGATGTAGAACGCGAAGTTCATCAACTCCGCTTTAAGGCCATCATTGCCAACGAAAACGCCTTTATCTCAGGTGCAACCCCGGATGATTGGGTGGTAGCACGTGATTATAAACAGGAAAACGGCCGTTCTGCCCTTAACACCTTCCTGCAATATCGTCAGGAAACCATCACTTTACTCGCAAACCTCGATGATGCGATGTGGCAGCGGCAAGGGCGACACTCCTTTTTTGGCCCCACCTCCATGCATGAACTGCTTAACCTCGTCGTCGGTCACGATGAAGCTCATTGGCAGCAGATTCAAAATTTAGTAGACAATCAGCAGTGAACAGGTTACAGAACTTGATGCGTTTCTAAACGAATCTGCTCGCGTAACAATTCCACTCGTTTCCAGGTTGCCTCATGTTTGAATAAGTCAAAATGATGCTTTTTGTAGGCGAGTTCGCTGAGAAGGTTGTGGTAGTGGAGGGTGTGACGATAGGCGGGGTAGCCGCCTCTGGCGAGCGCGTGCCAGCGCTGCCGAATTCGCTTCCGTCCAGAGCAGGCAATCTCAAACTGGCTTAAAGTTAAGGTGCCAAAGGCTACTTCTCCGGCTAAATATCGTTTTAGCCACGACCGTTCTTGTAACAGCGCCCATAACATGATGACGAGTGTCAGGAAAATGCCGCCCCAATCGCTGAAAACGCCTATCAAACAAATGAGATTGCCAAATGAAACGGTGAGATTGTGGATGGTATGCAGCAAAACGGCCGTTGCCCAACCCGCAATGGGCGCACCGATTTTGACGAGAGGATTGGTTGACATCAGCGCTGTGGCAATGCCCAACCCGGTCATTCCGGTATAGAGGGCATGGTTGAGACCAAACACGAGGCCGCGAAAGAAGACGTTCCAGCCCCATGCCTCTAATCCACCTGCCTGATACTGGGCTACGTAATAAATCACATTCTCGACAAGTGCAAACCCCAAGCCAACCATCGCCCCGTAAATGATGCCATCCAACGGACTATCAATTTCATCTTTCCAAAACAAGAAGATGCCGAGAACGGCTGCCCCTTTAATGCTTTCTTCAACAATTGGGGCGATAAAACTGGCTACCAGGGTGTCGGCAGTGGCCGCGCTGGTAAGAAGGTAGAATGGCATTCCCAGCACGGAGTTAGCAACATAGGCTATGATGACGCTGGGAACAGCACCCCACAAGAATGTGGCTGTTAGCAGCCAACCCGGTTCTTTTTCATACCGGTCTACCCAATAGATAAGGCTGATGTATACCAGAACAGGCAAGGTTGCTGCGAGGATGGAGATGATGAGAACGGCCGTTTCAGACATGAGGGCAATTATAGAGGAAAAATAGAAAAACGTGGGTTTAAGACTTTGCCGCGTTTATAAAACGAAGAATGTGTAGAAAATGTGTAGAAATGGTGTTACCTGCAACTTTTAGAAATCAGGTGCGTAACAAGAAGCATAACGAACAGTGTCGTTAGACTATCAATCAATTTGTTTGAGGAACAAATGACTCAATGAGACATTTTCCTCACTAATCAATTTGAGGAGCGAATTAAATGAGTGACAAAGAAAAGAATTTTGATGAAGAAATCCCGATTGAAGAAGAAGTGGTAGGAGAAACCGCTGAAGGCAAAAAGGATTGGGGCGAAGAATTTGTAGTTGCTGGTGAAGAACTGGTAGCCACCGTGAAAGGACTTGTCAAAGAAGCTGCCATTCGGCGCATCGTCGTAAAAAACGAGAAGTACAATATCCACCTGGAGGTGCCATTGGTGCTGGGTGTGGCTGGCATTGCATTAGTGCCGTTCTACGCTGGTTTAGCGTTAATCGCCGCCTTAGTTACAGAGTGTACTATTTTAGTGGAACGTAAAGAGCCTGTTGTAGAAAAAGAGCCGGAACCGGCTGCTGAAGCATAAAAGCTATGCACTGTGACCAGTTAGACAACTGGTCACAGGTATCCCCCCTCTATTGAAGCCACTTCCGGGGATTATTAAGTACATCTCGATAAACGATAGCCACACTTCCCATAACCGATGCGTCTTCACCATGTTTGGCTGCCACAATGTTAACCCCTTCATGTATCCAGGGCCAGGTGCGGTCGTTGACGGTTTGAGCCATAGTTGGCAGCAAAAACTCGAAAGCTGAAATTAAGGCACCGCCAAAAATAACACGTTCTGGATTGATGATGTTGATTAGACTGGCAATACCAATTCCCAGCCATTCACCGGTTTCTTGTAATGCGTCCAGGGCAACTTGATCATTGCGGCGAGCCGCTTCTACGATGAGGGGAACGGAAAGGTGCGTCATATTGTTCCCTATCACTTCAGTTATCCATGACGAACGGCCGTTATGAATAGCAGTTTCAATGCGACTAAATAATGCTTGCCGGCCAGCAACGGTCTCCCAACAACCATAGTTGCCGCAATTACAGCGAATAGCATGAGCACCCTGTTGCACAGTCATATGCCCTACTTCACCGGCAAAGCCATAGACACCTTCTGCTAAACGGCCGTTTAAGATAATGCCACCCCCTACACCAACCCCTGAGCTAATTGACAGTAAAAAACTAGAATTTTGTCCAGCCCCGAAATAACTTTCACCCAAGGCGGCTAAATTTGCCTCGTTGGCAACAAACACCGGCGCATCAATTGCCGATTCGACGAGCGCTTTGATAGGCACATCTTCCCAGCCTAAATTTGGCGCAAATAATAATCGGCCATTAGCCATATCAACCAGCCCAGGAACACCTATGCCCACACCAAAAACAGGCCGGCCATTTTTCTTGGCTTGTTCATACGTTTCTTTTAACAGGAAGAGGATGCGGTCTATGATCGCTTGCTGACTAATATATTTGAGAGTGCTTTCATACCGTCGAGAAATAATTTCGATAGCAAAATTGACGGTGATAATTGAAATATAGTCCACCCCTATTTCTACGCCAATGATACTGCCGGCATCGGGATTAGGCTCCAAAAAAATGGCAGGCCTGCCCACATCAGTAGAAGATGCATCTGTGCCAATCTCTCGAATGAGACCAACGGCTAACAGATCTTTTACCATCACAGAGATGGTTCCCTTATTTAAACCAGTACGATTCGCCAAACCAATACGTGATAAAGGCGACTCATTGTGCAAGGTATTTAGGATGAGGGAGATATTCATGTCGCGCATGGCGGCATGATCTACAGAATTTTGTTTCCCCATAAATAATGTACTCTCATTTTAGTTTGTATAAAAAACCAATTAAACATCAGTCTAGTTTCGTTAATGTAATATGTCAAGTGAAACAAGGGTGTCAATTGTGCAGTTTTTTTGATTCCGTTATAAATATCGTATAATTTGTGACATTTATCATAGTGAAATATGTGACAAATGTCATAACTCGCACCGAATCTATTGACATTGCAGTTGTGCAAAATATACTTTACCATGCAATAGTTTTTATTAAAAACTTATTATATGTATAATGAAGATTCAGAATAAATTGAAGATTGATTTTGGATAACAGTTCGATATGTATTTTCAAGTTTATTTTTCCTGCAACTGTATGTAATTCCTGGTTAATAAAGGAGGTGTCTGACCATACAATCTTAAGTTTTCTATTGACGTGTTACAAAAATTTTATTGTGTTTGAACCAAGAATCAGAAAATTCCGTGGAGGAAATAAGAAGATGAGATTCAATAAAAAATGGTTTATTTTGACACTCGTGGCTTTAATGATGGTTTTTGCTTTGGCCGCCTGTGGTGGCTCAGAAGAAACAGCCCCCGTTGAAGAAGCAGCCCCTACTACAGCTCCTGCTGAGGAAGCCGTTCCTGTTGAAGAAGTATCTGGAGATAAAATTAAAATCGGTTTGTCCTTCTCTGACTTCGCTACCGAACGTTGGAAAAATGAAGAAATCTTGATGCGTGGTTTGTTGGAAGAGATGGGCTACGAAGTTCTCTCTCAAGAAGCGAATCATGATGTCAAA
>JACSSI010000004.1 GCA_014879345.1 Anaerolineae bacterium
GATTAAGGAGATGCCAATCATAGGCAGCAAGGATAAAAACATGGACAAGATGGTCAGGAGAAAGACGTAGGGAACACCGGCAATCAGAAAAACGAGACCCATGGCGGCTCCCTGTATGACGGCCAGTACAAAGGTGCCTTTGAACATCGCCATAATCATTAATTGGACTTTTTCCAGGTACAGGTTGGTGATGTCGGGCGGGAAGGGAATGAGCGCAGCCATCTGATCTTGCTCTGGCGTTTTGAAGCGGGGGAGCAGCACCATCATGACGACCAAAATGATCACGGCTGCGGTAAAGAATTGAATCAACCAGCCTGCCATGTTTACCAGGGCGTCAGCCGCCAAACTGGTAAATGAGGCCATGTTTTCTTGCAGGCTGGCAGCTAAATCTTCTGGCGCTAAACTGATTTGTTCATCCACTGCTAAATCCTGTAGAAAAGTTTGCACACCTTCCATAAAACTGCCCGCCGTGAAGTTGTTTCCTGTGAAGGTGTTGGCGAGCAGTTCGTTAGCCTGATTGACGGCGAGCCAGATAAAAAGAATGAGCGGCACGGCAATGAGGACGAGAAAGGTGACAATGGTAACGGCCGTTGCCCGATTCGTACTGCCTGCCACCCACTTTTTCTCAAGAAATCGATTGTAGAGCGGCTTCAGGATGACCACCAGGGCAATGGCTGTCAGGATAGACAGCAGGTTAGGCCAGATTAAGAGCAGGGCAAGGAAGCCCAGCAGCGCCAGAACCAGGAAGAAGAAAAAGCGCTCCTGGACGATGTTTCGTCCTATTTCTAGAACATTTGACGGTATTGGGTTTGATCTGCCTGGTTGATCTTCGGGGGTTGTGGATTCACTCATTTGTTTTCCTCGTGAAGGGGGTTTGGACTGCTGCCTTACATTTTATCGTAATATGGGGAGTATAGCATAGGGGGGACAAGAACGGCCGTTTTGCATAGGTGATTGCAGTCAGGAATTGGGGATTTGATTGAATGATATGGCGGAGAACCTGCTAAAATCGGACTGGTAAAGGAGATTGATGATGGCTGATTGTATATTGGCGTTAGATTTTGGCGGCACAAAGTTGTCGGCGGCCGTTTTGCCTGTGTCTGAGTTGGCGGCAGGGCAGCCTGCCTGGCTGGCGCACGAGCGACTGTTTTCGCCAAAAGATGGGAATGCCCAGTTTGATATTGAGACGATGATTGCGTTGGGGAAACGTTTGTTGGCAGGGAAACGGCCGTTAGCCGTCGGCGTGAGTTTTGGCGGCCCGGTTGATTATCAATCTGGGATCGTGCGTTTGTCACATCATGTACCTGGATGGGAGAATGTGCCGTTGCAAAAGCTGTTGGCGGCAGAATTTTCTGCACCTGTTCGTGTGGATAATGATGCCAATGTAGCCGCGTTGGGTGAATGGCGCTTTGGGGCTGGCAGCGGATTTGACAGCCTGTTTTATGTGACGGTGAGTACGGGTGTGGGCGGTGGTTGGGTGCTAAACGGCCGTTGCTGGCGCGGGCATGAAGGCATGGCGGGAGAAATTGGGCATACCGTGGTAGAACCAGACGGGCCGCTGTGTTTATGTGGCAAGCAAGGTTGCGTGGAACGGTTGGCCTCTGGTCCCTACATGGCACATGATTTTATGGCATTAAGTGGGGATTTGGATGCTGGAATTACTGGGAAGGAAGTGGCTGAACTGGCTGCCCGAGGAGATGAAGTCGCCCAAACTGTTTTATTGCGTGGCGCACGTGCGTTGGGGGTTGGTTTGGGAAATACCGCCAATCTTATCAATCCCCAGCGATTTATTTTAGGAGGTGGCGTTACAAAATCGGGTGAACTTTGGTGGCAAGCAGTGCGCCAGTCAGCGGAACAGGTTGCTTTGCCAGAAATTCATTTTGAGATTGTGCCGGCGGTGTTTGCAGATGATGCGCCGTTGTGGGGGGCGGTGGCGTTGGTGGCAGGGATGAATTATGAATTATGAATGAGACAGCTTCGGTGGTGGTTATTGGGGATGAGGCTTTGGGTGGGGCGTATCTACTGCGGATGCGGGTGATGCAGGCTGTTTGGGTGCGATTTGGACGGTTTCAGGGTGGGGAACCGATTTTAATGCCGCAGGGTGAAATGCTTTATGTGGGGTCGGCGCTGCGTGGATTGGCGAGCCGGGTGCTGCGCCATGCGCGGCGGAGTGGGGACAAACCAGCGCATGGATTATATGCGCCGCTGCTGGCGGAAATGCAGGCGGGTGGATTGGTCACAAGCAGTTTTTCTCCACCTGCCCGCAAACAACTTCATTGGCATGTTGACTACTTGTTGGACGAAACGGCCGTTTCCCTCAGCCATGTCCTTCTCATCCGCTCACAGACCCGGCTGGAAGATGAACTGGCTGTCTGGTTACTGGCGCAAAAAGAAACGGCCGTTCTCGTTCCTGGCCTGGGTGCCAGCGATGCCAAAGGGCAGACGCATCTGCTATCGGTGCAGGCAGAAGAAACCTGGTGGCAGATGCTTCCCCGACAAATCGCTGCATGCAAAAGTTGACGGCCGTTTTCCCCCTCGTTATAATGCGAAGACAAGTTGATACAAAACGGCCGTGACAGAGACAAGTATGATTGACCGGATTTTTAGAGAGTTGGCGGTCAGTGCAAGCCAATAATCCCCAATCAGAAATCCCCTCCAGAGCCGATACCGAAAGCGACCAAGCGCAGCGACGATTAAGGTAAACCGGGTTCGCCCGTTACAGCGTATAAGAGATCAGTGTACAGTCAACAGTAAACAGTGATCAGCGAACAGTGTTTAGCATCCACACAGCCAACTGAAAACTGAAAACTGAAGCCTGAAAACTGGTGAACACAGGTGGCACCACGGGTTCTCTCGTCCTGAATATAGGCGAGAGACTTTTTGTTTTAAACGATGAAGGTGGAATGATGAACGATGAATGGGGTTGGTTACAACAAAGGCTAGGTAATCGGCGTGTCCATCTAACTGGCCTGCCAGAATCTACGAAATTATCAACAACCTTGTGACCATCAGACTATTCGACTACCTGACTATCAGACTATTCAACTAAAGGACGAAACAAACATGTTAGACATAAACATAATTCGAGAGAAACCAGAATGGGTAAAAGAGCAGGTTGCTCGGCGATTCGATAACGCGCCGATTGATGAGATTGTGGCGGGTGACGCCCGCCGTCGTGAAATATTGCAGGAAGTAGAAGAACTGCGCCGCCAGCGCAACGAAACCTCAAAAGAAATAGGCGTGGCGATGGGCGCACTCAAGAAAAGGGAAGCAGATTTGAAACGGGCAGAAGCAGGCCAGGATGGTGGTCAGCCGCTAGATGTGTTGCGAGCAGAAGTGGCCGCGATGACTGCCAGCGCTGAAGCCGCCAAAGACAAACCGCGTGAAATAGGAGAGCGTATTGCTCAACTGGACGAGGAACTGCGTGAAGTTGAGGAAACGCTGCATGCCAACATGCTCTGGGTGCCTAATATTCCCGATCCAAGCACACCTGTCGGCCCAGATGAGAGCTTCAACCTCATTCATGAACCGCAAGGTGCGCCTATCCCCCAATTTGATTTTGAGCCGAAACCACATTGGGATTTAGGGCCAGAGCTGGGCATCCTGGATTTTGAGCGAGGTGTCAAATTAAGCGGCAGTCGCTTCTATATTTTGAGAGGCGCGGGCGCCCGACTGCAACATGCCGTCATCCAGTTTATGCTGGATATGCATGTGCAGAAGCATGGTTACGAAGAAATATACCCGCCGTTTATTGTGCGTTCGGAGAATTTTGTGACGGCCGGGCAACTGCCTAAGTTCTACGACAACATCTACCGTGATGCGGAAGAAGATTTTATGCTGCTAGGCACAGCCGAGATTGCCCTGACTAATATGCATCGTGATGAACTCATGGAAGAGGCGGATTTGCCCATTAAATATGTGGCTTACACGCCCTGTTTCCGCCGCGAAAAAATGAGCGCCGGTAAAGACGTTCGTGGCATCAAACGTGGTCACCAGTTTGATAAGGTGGAAATGTACCGTTATACCACACCAGAAACGAGCTTTGCCGCCCTGGAAGAGATGAAGCAAGAAGCCATTGACATCTGCGAAGCGTTGGGGTTTCCCTACCGCGTGCTGGAACTGGCAACTGGCGATATTAGCTATGCCTCGGTGAAGACGTATGATATTGAGGTGTGGGCGGCGGGTTGTGGTGAATGGCTGGAGGTCAGTTCGGCCAGCAACTGTACTGATTTTCAGGCTCGTCGTGCCAATGCACGGTATCGGCCAGCAGAGGGCAGCAAGACACGCTTCTGCCATACGTTGAATGCCAGTGGGCTGGCGCTGCCTCGGGTGATGATTGCCATTATGGAAAATAATCAGCAGGAAGATGGCAGTATTGTAGTGCCGGAGGTGCTGCGGCCGTATATGGGCGGACGTGAGGTGATTCGGTAGACAGTGAGTAGTTTTCAGTGTTCAGTGTTCAGTTTTCGGCTTGTTGTTTACTGAACACTGAACACTGTTTACTGGTTTCTACCTTTATTAACAGGGAGCACAGGTCAAAACGGCCGTTTCCCCCATCATCTTTTCCCTAACAATTTTCTCTTGCTCCACCACTTCCTCAAATACCCGCAGCAGCCGCTGCACAATAATCTCCCAATCATATTGCAGCGCATAATACCGAGCCTGCCGCCCCAGCCGTTCACGGCATGTTTCATCTGTGAGCAGGCAGTAGATGCGGTCAGCCAGCGCTTCCGGGTCACGGGAGGGAACATGGAAACCGTTTTCGTTATCCCGTACCAGAAAAGCGAGACCGCCTACCTCTGAGGCGATGACAGGTGTACCCATCGCCATCGCTTCCAGCGCCACCATGCCAAAACTCTCGTAGTGCGAAGGCATAATGACCATTTCTGCTGCCGCGTAATAATTGGGCAAAATATCCTGATCTTTTGCCCCCAAAAAAGCCACTGTGTCGATGATGTCTAGTTCGGCACGCAGTTCTTGCAGGCGAGCCATTTCTTCATCTGGCGTTTCTGCCCAGGGATCACCCCCAATGATGGCGACGCATACATGCTCAATCGCTTCGGGATGCCGTTTTTGGATGAGGCTCATGGCATGGAGGAGTGTATCTACACCCTTGAGTGGTTCAATGCGACCAGCGAAGATAATGTTTTTATTATCAGGGCAAATGCCGACCATTTCTTTGGCTTGTTTGGTGGGGATAGGAGCGAATCGTTCCAAATCGACGCCAGGGGAGACGATGCGTACTTTGCTCATATCTGCACCGTAGAGCCAGTTGAGCTGGGCTTCTTCGGCTGGTGTGGCTGCAATGATTCGGTTGGCAGCTTTGATGACCTGATGCTCGCCGTCAATGCGCTCCTGGGGAGCACGTTCGCTGTCGCTGAGGGCGATGCGGTTTTTCATGTGTCCCAGGGTGTGGAACATGTGGACGAAGGGGATACCCCACACGTCGCGCAGTTTTTCGGCGACGAGGCCAGAGAGCCAATAATGGCTGTGGATGACATCGTAATGGATGGCTTCTTCGGTGGCAAAGGCGAGAACGCCGGCTACAAATTCGTCGAGATAGTTGACGATTTCACCGAGGGGGATGGGTTTTTCTGGTCCGGCGGGGATGTGGATGACTCGGCCGCCATAACCGAGATCGTGTTTGATCATGGGCTGGCAGTCGTCCTGGGAGCGTGTGAAGACATCGACTTGTACGCCTTGGCGGCCTAACTCGCGGCTGTAGTCACGGACGTAGACGTTCATGCCGCCGGTTTTTTTGCCGCCCAGCAGTGCCAACGGACAGGTGTGGACGGAAAGAACGGCGATTCGTTTGATGGGGGTGCAAGTATCCAAAAGATGATCTCTTTTGAATTGTGAATGGTGAACGGAGAATGGTGAACGAGGAGAGTCGCTTACAATTCACAATTCACAATTCACAATTCATCATTTATTCAGGGTTATCTTGTAAATTTCGGTATCTTGGGCGCCAAAGCGGTATTTGTAGGTTTCGTTGCCGCGCAGGAAGTCGAATGTGGCACGGCCGTTTTCCACCGCCCATTCAATCGCTTTTGCCGTCAACACCACACCCAGGCTGAGCGCCCCAAATGCTTCAGGATCGAGACCTGAATTGTAGACCCAGATACGGCCGTTATAGTCAAAGTTAAACAGGGTGGCGGCTTTGGTTCCGTCAACTTCCATGAACATGAGCTGCAACGTGCCTGCCTTCATGGCTGCGTGGGCTGTATCAAAAAACACTGCCCGGCGACCGTCGGTGAGCCAGTCACGTTTTTCAAAGGTGCTTTTTTGCAGCAGGTTGAGGAAGTCGTTGACAGCCTGGTCTAAATCATCCTCGGGGCTGATGATGACGAGTTTGGCGTCGGCACCGTTGGCACGACGCAGTTTGCGGTTGATTTCGCGGCGTTGTTTGCTGTCGATTTGGTCGAGGTAAGCGTCAAAACTGTCTGGCAGGGGAATGATGGGACACACTTCGATAACTTCTTCCTGGCATGTCAGGCTGTGCGTAGCGGCAAGCTGGGCCAGGATGGCACGACTGGGTGAGTCGGCCGGAATGTTACACAAGGCGGCGGTGTGCCAGGTGGGAAAGTCGGGCTGGGTAATGGCTTCAAAAACGGCCGTCCAGGCTGCTTCAGCATTTTCCGCAGTGGTAATGAGATCGAGATAGTCGGTTTCTTCAACACAGCCGTTAAAATGTAAGATGCCATTGTCAATGTAGAGGCTGGCGATGCCGATGAGGTTGTTATTATCTTGGCGTACGACGATGGTGTGCAGGCTGCTACCTTGGGGATGCAGGTTACGCCACCATGACTCCTGGTATGCTACAGTTTGGAAAGGTGTGTTGGTGATGCTTTTAGCGGCTAAACTATCCCATTCGTCTGCGAGTTGGCTGAATGCGTCAGGGCCGGTGATTGTTTGCATGATCATACTGGTTAGCTGTCCTTATTGCGTATAGAAATGGATACATGGAAAGGTTGAACGTGGCAAGCTGCCACGTTCAACCTGGAGTTTCTTGATTCAACTTGTTCTGAATCTTATTATAACGAATTTATGAAAAAGTGTTTGAATTCGCGTTCGCTTCTTCCTGATTTGTAGACGTTGAGAAGAAGTGGATTCTTACCGTTTTGGCATACGAAATCGCCAAAAAAGCCGCCACCAATCAATGAAGTTGGGCATGTCTCGTTCATAGCGAACCAAAAGCACACTCAACAAGATGATGAGTGCACCTAGCCACTGAACGGCCGTTAACTGTTCCCCCAGAAATACAATTGCCAAAATGATACTCACAATCACTTCCAAAATGCCCAAGAGCGCGGTTTGCAAACTGCCCAGGCTTTTGACTCCGAGGAAAAGAGTAAGTCGGGACAATGCTGTCACCAGACCCATCATGAACATAGCACGCCAACCTGTGGTGGAAACGGCCGTTAAATCAGAAGGAAATAGCAGCCAGGGAATCGTCACCACAATCGCCATCGCGGTAATGGCGTAAAGCGTCATCGTGGGCGCAGGAATCTCATACATAATGCGTTGGCTGAGAACCAGTTGAATCGCATACGTTAACGCCCCGATTAGCATCATCGACACCCCAATCCAATTCGGATCGCCCAACCCGCCCACCGTCAGCAAATACATGGCAAAAATGGCGAGACCTGTGCGCAATAGCGTCAGCCAAGAAATAGATTGACCGATAATACGCAGTAAAATCGTTACGAAAATTAAATAGCTGATATTGATCAACTGCCCCAACGAGGCATCAATCCGGCTCAAACTCGCATAAAAAAACAGGGAGCCAATGCCATTAATACCCCCAGCCAACATGCTGCTAAAAATGGCTGGCGAAGAGCTTCGAATATACTGCCTGGCAAATAAAAGAATACCTGCCCACAAAACGGCCGCTGCAAACAGCGTACGAAACGCCACCACCGTCAATACATTCACACCCGTGCCGTAAGCAACTTTGGCGAAAATGGGAATAATGCCAAGAAAAACTGGTGACATCATCGCCCAAAACAAGCCGCGATGCCAGCGATTTAGATTTTGTTTCTCTTGGGCAGGTGTTTGGGGAACAGGTAAGCTTTTTACAACTGGATAACTATCCGACGGTGATGATTCTGGTGTCGGCTCGGGAGATTGTGGGGGCATTATAGGTGAAAATCTAAGACATAATTAAATCATTGGTGGGGTATCGCCGGGTTGGATTGGCAGCAAAATATGGAAGATGCTGCCGGGCAGTGTATCGGCATCACGACGGTCACTCTCAACCCAAATACGGCCGTTATGCGCTTCAATAATGCCTTTTGCGATAGCTAATCCTAAGCCCAAGCCACCCCCCTGAAAGGCTGATTTACTGGTCGAATGGTGCTCAATGGCGCCCAATGTATAAAACTGCTCAAAAATACGTCTCTGTTCATCTACCGGAATGCCAATGCCAGTATCCTGGATAATGATGTCAACAGCCTTATCCTTGACATTGCGACCCATAACAGAGATGCTGCCACCATCTGGCGTATATTTAACGGCATTACCCACCACATGCTCAATTGCTGCTTGCAAGCGACGGCCGTCCCCTTGTAACAATGGCATTTCAGAGAAATCATCGACAATAAACGTGAGATTTCGCTTTGCACAAACATCTTTAAACGTATCGGCTACATCTCCAATAACTTTGGTGAGCCGGACGGGGCCGAGGGACAAATCAAGTGTGCCAGATGAGATGCGCACCACACTAATGATCTCGTTGATGACCTCTTGCATACGAGTCACACCAGATTGCAATCCTTCAGCAATGCCAGCTATTGATTGTGCTGGAATGAGATCGTTTTTGTTATTAACCTGCTCCGCCAAAAGATGAGAATAGCCGCTTACCAGTGTGAGAGGTGTGCGCAATTCATGTGAAACCAGGACGATGAAGTCGCTTTTTAAGCTGTCCAGTTCCATCAATCGTTTGTTGGCGCTGCGCAGTTCACGCACTTTGTTCTCGAGCCGTTCGACCAGATTTTGGGCATGCAGTTCTAGATGTTGACTGCGTTCATCAGCAGTGAGCTTGTCAGATGCACCTTGCAGGAAGCGCTGCACATCTGAAGGGAAGGTTGCCACGTCAATAGGCTTTGTCATGAAGCCGGTGCAGCCAGCAGCCAAAGCCAGTTCACGGCTGCCTGGGCTGATGTTGGCCGTGAGGGCAACGATAGGGACGTTTGAGAAGTTGGGTAAACTGCGTAGCCGGGTAGTGATTTCCCGCCCATCCATATTGGGCAGGTTGATGTCCATGAGGATAAGTTCCGGGCTTTTTTCACGGGCGAGGTTTATGCCTTCTAACCCTTCGCTGGCAACGTAAACTTCATAGCCGCGACTCGTTAAAACGCGCTCTACCAAGCGTCTGCTAGCATGGTCATCTTCAATGTAGAGTATACGTGCGCCTTTATCACTCATGACTAGTCTCGTTGAAATTTTACCACAGCCAATTACGATCCGGGTAATGCCTGTTTTATATCGCTTAGTAGTTCAGAATCTAAAAAGGATCCTTTTTGCAAGAGTGCCTTTATTTTACCGTTAAGTTCCGCTTGTTCAAATGGCGATAATTCTTTAGCGGTGATGACGATGATAGGCACATCCCGCAGTTTTGGATCTTTTTTCATTTCTTTGACGATGCCAAAACCATCCATGCCCGGCATCATCAGGTCTAAAATGAGTAAATTGGGTGTGTCTTGTTTTATCATTTTTAGCCCATCTAGACCATTGTTTGCTTCGTCAATGAGGAATTCTCCTTGTGCCTGAAGGATGCGGCGGATGAGGCGGCTGGCATCTGGGTTATCTTCCAGGATGGCGATGCGCTGGACACGGTCATCAATGTCTTCGAGGGCGGTGAGCAGCCCTTCGGGACGGCCGTGGGAGTCATGTTCAGCTATGCCTTCGAGTATCATGTCGCGGGCGTATTGTTCACCAACGATGTGTTTTTCTACGGGGAAGGTGTGACCAGAGCAGTTGAGTACGATGGTTTCATGGGGTTGGATGGTGCCTTCGCGTATGAGTTTGATGAGACCGGCAAAGGTAACGGCCGTTGCCGGTTCCACTGAAATGCCATCCATCCGTGCCGCAATTTGCATCGCTTTGAAAGCGTCTGTGTCTTCGATGGCGTCGATAGTGCCGCCATGTTGCAGGAGCAGTTCGCGTAGGGCTACATAGGCTTCGCCGGGTACACCTGTTGCCAGGGTGGTGATGTCGGTGATGGGGTCATCTACGTTTTCGGCGATTGCCAGTCCTTTGTGGAAAGAGGTAGCCATGGGGGCGCAGCCAGCGGATTGAAAACAAGCCATTTTGGGCAGCTTGTCGATGAGACCCATGTCGTGCATTTCTTTAAAGCCTTTCATGACGCCGACTGGCCCCAGGCCGCCGCTGACGGCTTGCAGATACCAGTCTGGCGCTTGCCAGGGATGGCGGTGGCCGTTGGGAGTAGAGGGGTCAGCACCTGCCGCGATATTGCCTAACTGCTCTGCTATTTCGTAGGACATGGTTTTCATCGCTTCTTTGGCCGCGATGCCTTTGATGCCCTGATCCAGGAAGATGCCTTTGTTGGCGGCAAAGTCAGCCGCTACTTTTTTGCATTGGTCATAGGTGCCTGCCACTTTGATGACCTCGGAGCCATAGAGTGCGACTTCACGCATTTTGTCGGCAGGCACGGAGCTGGTGACGAAGACCCACATTTTGATGCCGGCGCGGGCGCCATAAGCTGAGTAGGCAATGGCAACGTTACCGGTGGAGGCTACGACGGCTTCTTTGATGCCAGCTTCTTTCATGGCACTGATGGCGATGGAGGCTTGCCGGTCTTTGAAGGAACCGGTTGGCCCCTGGCGTTCATCTTTGATGTAGATGTTGTTATGGCCGAGCATGAGACCCAGGTTGTGGGCGCGGATGAGGGGTGTCCAGCCTTCGCCGAGGCTGATGATGTGGTCATCGTCACGCAGGGGCAGTAGTTCCCGGTAGCGCCAGATGGTTGTGCCTCGTTCTGTGAGTTTGTTTAGCCAGGAAGGTTGAGGGGAAACGGCCGTTTTCGCATCATAAGGATAGTCATAGCCAGCATCAAGCCAACCGCCACCACAAGTGGGACAGGTGAGAATGGGTTGTTCAAAAGGGTGCTTTGCGTGGCAGTGTCTACAGACAGTATAAAAGTTTCTCATAGGATTCGCTGCTAAATTTACGCCTAAATCGAATAATAAAAAATAGTATATTGTGACTAGAATAGGTCTTGGAAATAAAGATTCACACAAAAATCACGTGAAAATCTGGAGGATTTTGCTTGTTCAGTGATTGTTTGTATGCAAGGTTTTGGTGATGGTTGTAGTTTTCGTAACCTCTAAGGGGGTTGCTTCTAACTGAAATTGCTGGATTAAGTGTTGAAAGCGACGACTCTCTTTTCTTCCGGCTGCACCAATGGGAGTCGAACCGTAAATGTGGTGCCTTTCCCGTATTGCGTATCTACCGACATAGTGCCGTTGTGCATACGTACCAGCCATAACGTAATAGGCAGCCCTAGCCCCGTGCCACCGGCAGTCCGTGTGGTGGAATTGTCGGCTTGTTCAAAAGCTTTGAATAGCTTATCCATATCTTCATCGGCGATGCCTAAGCCAGTATCGGTTACAGTCATGGAAAGATGGTCTTCATCGACGCGGGCAACTTTGAGGTTTATGTAGCCTTCATCTGTAAATTTGGCAGCGTTTGAGAGCAGGTTGATGAGAATTTGGCGGATGCGAATCGGGTCGGCTTCTATGGTGGGTAAGCCGCTTTCTATGTCGCTGATTAGTTCAACATTTGGCTTGATCAAGCTGCGAATATTGGTGAGGGTGGCTTTGGCCGCTTCGCCGAGGTCAACTTGTTCAAACGCTAAATTCATTTTGCCAGCCTCAATTTTTGCCATGTCTAGAATTTCGTTAATGAGGTTGAGCAAGTGTTGACCATTGTTGTAGATGGAGGTGAGGTCTTCTTCTTGTTCGGTTGTGAGAGGCCCATCGATCCCTTTGAGAATGACTCGGGAGAATCCGATAATTGAGTTGAGTGGTGTGCGCAGCTCATGTGACATGTTAGCCAGGAACTGGTTTTTCATGTTATCGAGTTGGCGCAGTTCTTCGATGTTCTCCTGAATTCTTTCAAATAAACGTGCATTTTCGATGGCGAGGCTGGCTTGGGTGGCAATACTGCGCAGCAGTTGACCATCGTTTTCATGATATGCACGCGGTTGGCGGGAGAGGGCGCAAATGAGTCCTGATGGCTTGTTTTCCCGCTGCAAAGGCACCCACAAGCCAGATTGGGCGTCAGCCAGAATGGGGATGGTGCTGAGCAGTGGTGATGCTGCATCTGTGATGACGGGCAGGTTGTCTTGAAGGAATTTGTGGAGTGGTTCAGCAGGTGTTAATGTGTGTGGTGGAATTGGAATTTCAGTATTATTTTTAATGGCAAGGATGGTTGTGAATACGTTTGTTTTATCATCATATTGAGCCATGATGAAAATGGTTGTATCGAGCAGGCGTCCCACTTGTTGGTAGGTGACGTGGGCAAGTTGCTTGACATCCAGGATGCTGGAAATGCTGGATTGAATTTGGTTGAGGAAGATGAGTTCTTGGGCGCGGGTAAGGGCTTCGTCTAGCAGTTTCAGGTTTTCTAGTTGTGTGGTGAGATGGTCAACGACGGTTTGGGCAAAGATGATGTTGTTGGAGGTAAACGGCCGTTTACTGGCTGCATCGAGCGTCAAAAAACCTATCAGGTCTTGTTGGCTGGCAAGGGGGATGATCAGTGTGCTGGCTGCCCCAAATTGGGTGACATACTGCTCCAATACATTCGCGGGAATCTCTGCTTCTGTTTCGCTGAGGAGTAACGGCTGACGCTGGCTGTTCAAATAGTCATAAACAAAATCGCCAGCCATTTCAAAACGGGCGGTGGCACTGGCGTCAGACGGTATCGTTTCAGTGATAACCCGTCCTTGTTCTGTTTGTTCGTCATAAAGCACAATGCGACATTGGGTTGTGCCGGTATAGCTTGAGATTTCGGATACTGTAATTTCCAGGGCATCATCCCTCGTGAGTGCCTGGCTTAATGAATGACCGATGCGGTAAAGCAGTTCTGCCTGCCGCAGCAGTTGCTGATTAACAATGGTTATGGCTGCCTGGTCTGCCAGGGTGCGGAAAGGCTGCATATCATGGGTGTTGATCGCTAAATCGTTGACAGCTTGAATGGCTAGTGCGCCTAACCAGGTGCCTTCAGCATAGATAGGAATGAAGACAATGGTTTGCACATCTTCAGATGCCATTAAATTGCCCAGAGCAGGCATAGTGGTAAGTCGTTTTTCAACGTCTTTAAGCAAGATGATTTCATTGTTGTTTAGCTGTGCTTCAAAAGGAAAATCTTGCCGTGCTATTTTTGACAGAGGCTTTTCTTTGGTTTTTCGTCGACTCCATTGGGCCGGTCGGGCGAGAAAATCAGGATTTGAGCGTTCTACCACGATGACCTGGGCAAAGTCGAAGAGATTGGACTGAGAGGTAAAGTCAAGCAGGACGTTATACACGTCGGCGCGGGTGCGGGTTTCGCTGAGCAAGCGGCCGCTTTCGTAGAGGCGACTGGTTTCGGCCAGGTTGGTTTGTACCTGAGTGAGCAGGTCGGCATTGACGATGGCGGTGGCAAGCTGATCTGCCAGGTTTTGCAAGACGGTGACTGTTTCTGGTGTAAATGCGCCGATTTGCACGCTTTGCACGGTGATGGCGCCGATGACATCGCCATGAGACCGGAGAGGCAAGGCGAGTTCTGAGCGTGTATTTGGCAGGAGTGGATTGGGGGTAAAGTAGGCTGCCTGGGCTACGTCTTGTTCAATGATGGCCCGATTGCCCGCGATGGCGGTGCCGATCATGGAACTGCCGCCGATGTCTAATCTGTGTTTTCGGGCAAGCTGTTCTCGCCCGGCTTGACCTGTGCCTGCTTCCAGAACGGCCGTTTTCCGCAAATCATCTACCAAAAACAAACCAACATAGTAGAAGTTGAATCGTGTTTGGATGAGGTCTACCGTTTCCTGAATCAAAATGTCTGGGTTCAGGATGGTGGTAGCGGCGCGGGATACTTCAGAGGCGACTTGAAGCTGGTTGGAGTAGGCGCGTGTGGTTTGCAGCAGATAGGCGTTGTTGAGTGCCGTCCCCATTTCTTTGGCAAGTTCTTCAATGAAGGCCTGGTCATCCTCGTTAAGCGGAATGTCACCGGGAATATCTATGTGACCGAAGGCGCGTTCACCGATTCGCAGGGGTATAGTGCTGTGATCATCGGGGATGGCTGGGGTATCAATGTTTTTCCGACGGTTTATATGAAGCCCGGAATCATCAAAATTTGCCTGCAAGGCTGTGTCTTCGCCGCTCCAGATGGTGTCCACATAACGGCCGTGGAGAATTTCCAGTTCATGGGCGCGTTGTGAAGTTTCCATCAGCAGGCTGAGATTGTGCCAGATGGTAGTCAAGCCCTGGCCAAAAGTACGCAGCAAAATCGGTAGCTCTCGCTCTTCTTCGGCATCCGGGTTGGTGCTAACTGCGATGAGACTGCCTCGGCGCTCTATGCTGATGGTGAAGGGGATGACGATGGAAAGCCCTTTTATTTTTTGAGAAACTTGATGCTGCCGCACAAACTCGCCGTCTGTATGGGCAATTTGTCTGAGAAGTTCGGCAACTTGTGGCTCTTGTGGATCGACCTGACCGGCGTTGGCGGCTGTGGTGGTTCTGAGCATCCAGTCAGCGGTTGTGGCTGGCTTTTCGTAGATGGAGACATGATCCAGATCGAGTGCCTGGCATATGCCGCTCACGGCTTCGTCTAGTAGTTCCACTTCAGTAGTGGCGCGGGTGAGGCTGGCGTTGAGTTGTAGAATTTGATTGAGGCTGCTGCTGTGCCGTTCAACAGATTCCCGAAGTTGTCGTTGTTGTTCAAGCTGGGTATAGAGAGCTTGTTGCAGTGCGATTTGTGATTCTTCTTGTGCCCGCAGTTGCACAACTTCACGAGTTTCAGCTAATTTTTCTAAAAAGATGAGTTGAAACTCGTTGAGTTTATTGACAAGGGATGGTGTACAGATTTCCACTGGCAGTTGCGGCAGGATCACGCGCATCATGTGGGAGGCGGTGGTGAGGGCTAATCCCTGTTTGGCAAGCGCCGATGCTGTGGCGGCAATATCGAATTGAGATAGCTCATTATTCAGGTATTGTGTGATCTGCTCGAAGATGGTCTCTGCTACGTCTGACCCGGCTTGAGATGATTTCAGCGCATTTCGGTTATCGAGGCTGTATTGGCTAAACGCTTCGATCATGCCTGACATGATGGCGGGTTTGTAAGTACACCATTGCTGGGTTGTTGCTGCGGAATCGGGAGTGGTGTGGGTATTCATGGGGTTAGGCGGTTTCTACTTTTTCTTCTGTTTGGTTAGTGGATGTGCCCAAGAAGAGGTTGACGGAACGGCCGTTTACTTGTTCAGATAATGCTTTTAAGCCAACACGGATAATTTCATCGGTATCGGCCGTGTTGTGCAACTGTGTGCTGATTTGGTTGAGAAATTGTTGACGGTATACTCGCGATTCCGTAGCTGCTAAAAGCCGGCTGTTGGCAATGGCGATGGCTAACTGATCACTCATTGTCTGCAAAATGCTGACCAGTTCTGGGGTGAAGGTGTTTGGTTCTGTGCTTTGCACAGTGAGTGCGCCAATAATAGCGCCACGAACTCGCAGCGGTAATGCCAGCTCTGAGCGTGTATCGGGTAAGTGGACGTTGGGCTGCCACTCCTCATCCTGGGTCACATCTTGCGTAATGCGAGAACGGCCGTCGCCCGTTGCGCCGCCAATTAACGAGCGGCCGCCAATCATGAGTTTATGGCCTTTTTCCAGTTGAATTTTGCCAGCTTCTCCAGTGGCAGCCTGAAGGACAGCCTGATTTGATGCGGGATCACTCAAGAAAATACCCGTGTAATAGAGAGAGAATCGCTCCTTAATTAACGTAACCGCATTTTCTAAAAGGTCGGTTAGATCTAAAATGCTATTGGTGGCGGCAGAAATTTCAGCGGCCGTTTCTAATTGCAGCCGTTGTTCAGATTGAGCGGCTAAGGCGGCCTGGATTTCTTCTAATTGTAATTGATTACTAATAGCGATTGCTGTGGAACCGGCAATCGTTTCCAATAGATTAAAAGCCCGTTCATCAAAAGCATCTGGATCATGCTCGTTTTCAATGGCGAGAACCCCGATGATTTTGTTTGCCACAATCAAAGGCACACCCAGCCAGGCAGCCGTTTGCACGCCAACGCTGACAGAACCCAATTGTTCCGATTTTTCAGCCATGTTTTCATTCAACAGCAAACGTTTGCGAGTGCGTACGACTTGACCGCTGAACCCCTGGGTGATAGGTATCGGCGGAATTTCAGTCAAATTAATCTCCTGCCCATACTCATACGCATAGATCCACCGAAGATGCTGCTCATCTTTTGTGACCAGTGAAATTGACATTGACGTGGCTTCAAACAGAGATAAAACCTCGCGGCGGGTTCCTTCAAATATGCCATACAAGGTTGGCGCCAGGGAGAGGCGGTTGCTTAACCGGTTCAAAGCGCTCAATTGAGCCACACGACCTTGAGCCTCAGAGGTGAGCAGTGCATTGTTTAGGGCAACGGCCGTTTCATTGGCCATCACCTGGGCTAACTGTAAGTCAGATTGGGCAAACTCTGGTTGAGCCGATGATCTGAAAATAATCACGGCGCCTAATGGGGTAGCGCCATGTGTTATGGGTACTATCAAACAGGAATCCTGCCCCTGATCTGCCAGGAAAGTTTGTTCAGGTTTCGAGAAGCCAGGATCATCTCTGTGCCGGATGAGAGCCTTTTGTTGCTTAAGTGCCTGACCAAAGCTGGAGAAGTGGGCTAATGGAAACGTATAAGGATTTAAATTGAACTCGCTGCCTTGTGATTGCATGCCATCACGAATGTGCATGATTTGGCTGACCGCCGTATCATTTTCTTCATTCCAGTTGGTAATAAGTGCGAGATTGGCGTTGATCTGGCTAGAAAACGTGCGGGCTGCCCGACGGTATATTTCACCAACGTCTAATGTTGAGGTTAATGCTGTATTTAAATTGAGTAGTGATTGCGTTTCAGCCAAATGCGATTCAGTTTTAGTGAAGAGGCGGGCATTGTCCACGTTAATAGCCAGTTGGTTAGCCATAATCTGCAAGACCGTAATATCTTCTTCCAGAAATGCATTTGTATGTTGGCTTTGAACGTCTAGCACGCCTAGTAATTTACCACGCGCAATCAAAGGTAGTGCAGCTTCAGAGCGCGTATCCTTAAGCGCCGGGTCGTTGAAATAAAAGGGGTCTTCTTGAACATTATGTGTGATGTATGACTCTTGATTTTTAGCGACCCAGCCTATGATTGAGTTGGCGTCGATGTCGAGATTGAATCGTTTGTCTTTTAATTCTTCACCCACAACGCCTACGGCTTCTGTCAGGACAAGTTTTGTACCTGCCTGGTTCAGCAGATAGATGGCGACAAAATAAAAGCCATATTGATCCCGAATTGTATAGACGATATTTTTGAGCAGTTCATCCTGGTCAAGAATGTTGCTGGTTGATTGGCTAATAACGGCACTTCGTTGTAGTTGTTTTGCCCGATGATCTAAATAGAGGGTTTGCGCTTCCATCTGGTGTGAAAGCCTGGTGGATTCGCGCAGCCATTTTTGCATTCTGTCGGCCGTAATCCAGGCAGTGAGACCAATAGTGAGAGCGACTAAGGTGAAGCTGGTAATATCTTCTATGTAATCGGGGGAGGGTTTTCGTACAAGGTAATAAGCAGAAATTGATAAGATGACGAGTATGGTGTAGACAATGCTGGCGCGAACTGAGGCCATGGTGGCGATGGCTACGATTGAAATCAGCATGAAATAGGGGATGGAATGCGGCTCATCTGCTTGAAGTAAGATGAGAAATATGATGGTATTTAATAAGACAAAGATAATGTGAGCCGCAAATGTGGGACGGCCGTTATGCACAATCAAAAGTGCGCCAATACTCAGCAAGGGAATAAGAAGTAATTCACCCAAAAAATAGAGTATCGCAGGCTGTGTCCAACCCGTCTGGAATAGTTTTATAAAATTAAGGAGCAAATGGACTGTGGCAACGGCCGTTAACAGGAGAATTAAGGTTTGGACAAGCTGTCCTTTTTGACGAATCTCCTCATCGTCTGTATGAATTTTTAAAAGATTGGCAGCGATTGGGGGCAGCGTCATTATGGGTTAGATGCCTAAATCCCAAACGGGTTCTCCGCTGAGAATTTGGCGAATTTGATCTGGGAAGTGATCAGCGTCTAAAGGTTTTACCAGGAAACCATCGAAGCCAGCCTCACGTGCCTTTTGCATTTCTTGGCTGCTGCCGTGAGCGGTAACAACGACGACCAGGGTATCTTTTAGATTTTCATCTGCCCGAATTTGGGCGAGCGCTTCATAGCCGTCCTCGTGTGGCAGTCGTAGATCCATGAGGATGAGATCAATGCGCTGCATGGTATTGGCAAAATCTACCACACCCCAACCAGTTGTTTTCCACTCGCATTTTTGGACACCCATAAAAGCCAATAAACGAGCAATGAGAACAAAGTTTGAAACATTATCCTCTACAACAAGAATGTGAGCATCGGTGGGATCAACAGCTTTTCTGGTTTGTGTAAGAGAGTCATTCATTTGATTTACTCGATTATATTGTTAGGTAGGCGCGAACCTGATTCGGTAATTCATCTACATTAATTGGTTTTTGGATAAAGCCGTTACAGCCAGCATAACGGCTTTTTTGTTCGTCATCGTTTGTTACATTGGCGGTTAAAGCTATGATGGGAACGGTGTTTAGTTGTTCTCTTTGTCTCAGTTGTTCCGTCATGGTATGCCCATCTATACCTGGTAAATGGATGTCCATCAGAATTATATCTGGCTTTTGATTTTGCAGAATTATAAATCCTTCTGGCGCATTGGCCGCTTCTAATACCATAAATCCATCTGCATTGAGAACCCGGCTGACAAGTTTACGATTGTCAGGGTTGTCTTCAATGTAAAGTATGATGGGTTTCTCTGAGATACTACTTGTATTTTGCTGCATGTTTTCCTTGCTGCTGTGTATGTTACGTTGTAACCCGTAACCGTGCTTTTAGGTTTGGCTGGAAATGAGTATTACAGCTTCGTTTATCTGTGATTTTGTTTTTAAAAACTTGCATTGATGTAACATAACATCTTGTTATGTTACATGATACTAAAAAAGATTTTTATGACCGTTAAGGATACGAGAATATCTTTTGTGAATTTGTTAAAGCTTTCCTTATTTCTGCTCTTAATGCCACATTATTTTATGAGGGCAAACTTAAACTTCAACTTAACCAGTTGCACCTATATCAGGCTGCTTTAACGAGTTTTGCATTAGTGATTTTTATTAAGTCTTTGACTGCTAATTTGACATCCAGCCCTCTTTTACCACCGCTTACGTAGATTTGGTCAAACATTTTGGCTGACTCGTCCAAATATATTTTGAAGTTCTTGTTTTTCAAGGCTAATGCAGAAATACCGCCCACCTGGAGACCGGTGAGCATTTCCGCTTGTTCATGTGTTGCCATGACGACTTTTTTCTCGCCGATAGCTTTTGCCAGATATTTGAGGTTGAGCTGCTGGTTGGCGCCTATGATGACGAGATACCGCTTGTTTGTATTGTCTGGCAGAACCGCAACGAGAGTTTTGAAGAGTTGAGCAGGCGGTACACCGAGCCATTCGGCTATTTCTTCGGCATCACGCATGGTATCTGGAAAGGTGGTGATTTGATATTCAACACCTTTTAGGGCGTATTGAACGAGTTTGGGTAGTGGGGAGTTTTGTTTTTCGGCAGCAGCCATAGCTGGAATATTTATTTTTCTTGCATGAGTTGCTGGATTGTTTGGATGACGTCGGGAAAATCGAATGGTTTGGGTAAGAACTGGGCGTCTATTGCGGCTAGTTCAGTTTCTGAAGGAGCAGGCCAGGCGCTTACAAGGACAAACGGCCGTTTCTCTCCCCGTTGTCGTAGTTCTTTGGCCAGGTCTAACCCAGTCATTTTGGGCAGGCGGATGTCAAAGAAAAAGAGGTCGGCATTCTCAAATGCGGGCAATGTCATATTGTCCAGGAGCGCTTCAGCACTCATAAATACTGGATGCACGGAAATGCCGAACAAGCCAAGCCCGCTCACAAGTAGTTGCGCAATATTGGGTTCATCTTCCACATAAACAAGTGTGACTTTGATTTGCTGTTTGTTGGGCATAGTGGTTCCTTAATCTTGAAATTTGCTTATGATAATACCTGAATCTACTCATTCTGGAAAACAATTGGATAGTAGTACTTATGGGGGGGCAGGTGTGTGTATACAGCTTTGACGAGGGGGCTTGTGCTGCCATCTTGCAGGTAGGCAACGGCCGTTACCCATTCAGGTTCAGTCGTTTTCATAGGCCGATTTGCCGTTACCGTTATCGTCATATGCTCGTTTGGCAGCAACGTGCCTGTCCAAACGAAGGTTGTGCCAGATTTCGAGAGCTGCCCGCTCTGGTTACTTGTCGTGTAGCCATCAATAGTGAGATACCTTGAGGTGCGTAAGGTGGCGGTGACTTGTTCAGCCTGGCGGACATCTGAATTTTGCAGGGACAAGGTATAAGAAATATGGTGTGTCGAATCTTCCAAAGAGTGGTCGGCCATTAATGTGGACGATGATAAATCTGGGGTATTGATCCAGAATGAAGTGGTTTGGTCAAATTCAAGCGCGTGGTTTTCAAACCCTATCGTAAGCAAATTATCAATACTATCCCCATCTGATAAAGAATGAGCTGGGGTTGCACGGTAAGTAATGATATGCTCTTCACCGCTTGCCAGGCTGCCACGCCAAAAGATTTGGCGGGACCCTAGCCCATAAATTGCGCCGCCAGTCAGGCTTGCTGGCTGTAACGTTAAAGAGATGGGCAAGGTGTTGGTCATGAAAATTTGGCTGGTTTGCGCCAGGGGATGGTTGCGTAGGGTGATGGTGTAAGTGCGAGCATCGTGAGGCGTACCGCTGCGCTGGTCAACCTCAAATGTGGAATCGCCCACATCGGTCAGCCAGCCGAGGATGCTGCTCATAAGGTTGGCACGGTTTTCTTGGGGTAGTTTTTCAAACGGGAATCCGAAGAATACGGTGCGTGAGAGGTCTGGTTTTTGGGGGGAACCAGCCGCTGGAATACTATTGGCTACCCCGGCAGCCATTCCCCTGTTGTGCCACAAAAAAGGAACGGCGCTGCTGTTTGGGATGAGACCATCACTGTTGTTTCTGAAGTTTCCAAAGGTGAGCGCGAGTGGCTCATTGAAATTGGTGGGAATGATGGGATGCCCACGATAAATTGTGGTGGGCGAGATTGATTCCTCGTATTCAATAATCCCGAGTTGGTTTTGTGCCAGTGGGGTGTTGGCATGGTAATAGAGGAAATCTTGACTGGAGAGAAATAACCTGCCCCCTTTCCCTAAATAGGCTGATACGGTTTTGTTTTCTTGGGGGCTAAGCGGTTGAAACCAGTCGTAACCATTGAACCAGATGACGTAATTGTAGGCGTTTAACAAGGATAAGGGGGGTGTACCTTTAATGTTGTTATCCCAGCCGATGTTCCATTCATCGAAAATGAAGCCAGCGTCGGTTAAGGCCGCACGGTAGATTTCTTCCTGGTTGTACCACCTATCATCGTCTACCAGTAGGATGTTGCCTGGTGTTTTGTGGTGGACGGGTAATGAAACCTGGACGGACGGATCTTTTTGGGAAACGGCCGTTACCAAAAAATCATGGTCTAAATCTCGGGGTAAGTTGGCGGGAACCTGCACCGTCACCGTAATCAAATTGCTTTTGCAGGGGCCAAGTGTAACCTTAGTCGTGTTCAGCGAGACGGGCCAAAGAGAATCATCAATGCGCAGTGAGTACGTATCGGTGATTAGTTCGCTGAGATGCTGCATTTGAATGGGATAGACCAATGCTTCACCTGGGGGAGCCAGTTCGTCAATGGCTTCTGGTCGCCATAACAGGCCCACTTGCTGGCGCGGTGTGTCAAAATAGGCAAAGGATTGGGCTAAAATCTCGTCCCGAGCATCTGCCTCCGAAACCCCTTCCAAACCAAACCCAAGATAACTCATGCGGAACGGCTTGCAGTGACCGGCTTGCAGTCCAACCGGAGCACCTGTATCGGTGTGAAAAATCTCCTGAGTCAGCGAGTTTTTTCGGGGCTGGGCGCTGTCGATTCCGGATTGGTTTTGGGCGCTGCTTTCACCATTTAGGGTGATGGTGAGTCCTTCATAGGTTGTGAATGGTGCACCGGTAATGGTGTGGGTAACGGCCGTTTTGCCCATCAAATCTGCTTGTAAATCCCGATACCACCAATCCTGTGTATAAAAGCCATAGCCATCATAAGTGCCCATGCTCTGACCCGATATAAACAGATTGCCGCCCTGACCTAAAAAGTCGGTGATTACATCATTTGCGCCAATATAGCCGGGTGAATCGCTGGGTGAACTCCAAACTAAGACATCATAGGCATCAATTACCGCCTGTTCTGGGAAAGCGGGAGAAATTGGTGAGGTAATAACAAGACTGTCGAACGCATAATTTAATTGGGTGAGGCTCTCCGCAAAATAAGAACCGTAACTGCGGTAATACCAGGCGCCTGTGTCTACTAGCAGCACTTTTTTGCCAGGCGTGAGCGCTATTTTGTGAGTTGAGGTTTGATTTTGGCTGATGGTGATGTTTGTGCGGCTGATGGTGTAGCCTGTTTCCCGAACACGTAGTTCATAAGCGCCTGCTGGCAGTGGCACGGTCAGGGAACCGTTAACGGCCGTTTCCAGGCTAAGTGGTGTATCCAGAATGTCGATGGTGGCCTGGACGGGTACATTCGTGCCCTTCTTGACGACCTGTAGCGCAAGCGTGCCGGAGGCCAAACGGGTGAGCGAGATATCCTGGGTGGTTGTATTGTCCGTGAGCAAAGCGAGGTTACTGACAGTGACCGGCATGAAGCCAAAGGGTGCTGTTGACAGCGTGTAAGAACCTGCTTGCAAACGCGCAGCATAAGCGCCGTTTTCATCCGTAACAAAAACAAGCGCATCGCCCAGACTGGTCGTGATTGTGATACTGACCCCTGCTTGCGGCTGCCCGTTCTCGTGGACAATGCCGGTGAGTGTGCCGTGTGCTGCCACTTGCGCCGCTGCGCCATACACATCCAGGCGACCCCAGCCGCTGTCCATATTGGGCTGAACCGCTGCCATCGGAACGGCCGTTTCTGTCAAAATGCGTGTCACATCCTGGCGGGAAAGCGTGTCGTCCACCGAGAGAAGCAGCGCTACCGCCCCCGTCGTGTGCGGAGCCGCCATCGACGTGCCGTTGTAATAGCCATAGATGCCCCCGGGCAACGACGAATAAACCCGCGCCCCTGGAGCAGTGATCTGCGGATGGATTTCAGTGTGCAGCGGCGATGGCCCACGTGACGAAAACCAGGCGAGGATGTTTGCATCGTCATGCGCGCCAACGGCCAGAGTTTGCCTATAACTGGCAGGAGCGCCAATGGTTTCCTCGTCCGGGCCGCTGTTGCCTGCTGAAAATACTGTGATAATCCCGGCTGTATCCAGAGCTTCAATATCTGGCAAAAATGCTTCAGAATAGCCCGAGCCAGACCAGGAACCGTTGATCACATCCGGGGCTAATGACGGATCGCCATCTGGTGCCAGCAGCCATTGAAACCCAACGTGGGCATCACTTTCATAAATCAACCCGTTTGCATCTGCAATTTTGACAGCAACCCAGGAAGCCCCGGGTGCTACACCAATGCCATTCTGACCAATGGCCGTTCCCGCTACGTGCGTACCATGTCCCAAATCATCATAAGGCACAGTCATCGTGGGTACGACAACATCAAACCAGTTGCCTGCATGTTCATACGTGCCGCCGCCTACATTGCCGCGATAATTTTGCTGCAAATCTGGATGCTGCCAGTCCACGCCACTGTCCATAATGCCGACAGTAACACCATTGCCATCAACGCCCAACCCTTGCCAGGCATAGGGGGAGCGGACGCGATCAATGCCCCATGGTTCTTCCCCGGCTGCCGCTGTAGCCGCCACCTGCCACATCAATTCTAGCTGCTCTGCCATAGCTGGTGGCGCAATAAGTGGATGCGCTTCATCGCGGGTTATGAGGGCTACATCTGCGCGGTTCGCCAATTCGGCAATGCTTTCAACCGTGCCTTCAACGGCGACGGCATTGATGATCCACAGCGACCGATAAGATTGAACAGCACCTGTCTGTTGCAGCGCATTCACCTCATTTAGCAGATTTTCCTGGCTTTGCCCGGCCGTTTTTTGCAAAGTATCCACCAAAACGGCACGACGGGTTTCCTCGTCTGCAATCTGTTCGACAGCCTGTTTACTGGCGGCAGGGGCTGCCATGTAGACGATGTATCGTATGGATGCATCAGGTTCCGCTTCTGCAAGCTGGGTAAGAAGCTGTGCTTCTATTTTGGGATTGTTGACGGGTGGGGCTGGTGGTTGGGTAACGGCCGTTTCCTCCCCCATCTCCTCTTGAGAAAAAGCAGACAACGGCTGCAAAAAGAGGTAAGCCAATAAAGAAACCCCAAAGAAAATAGCGACCCACGGTGCAAAAGCTTTTGTCATTTTCATAATTGAATCACGTAAATTAAACTGAAAAATCTTGATAGAAGTCATGGCAGCTCCCAAATCAAACGGACTTTATACCCCAGTTATACGCCACATACCCCAAACCTGGAATTTCCATCATAAGTCAATCATAAATCATTAATCGCCACTCGTAAATCGTAAATCCCAAATCGGGTGCGGTTAGTTTTTGTGTAACAAAGCAGACTACAAAAGTCTTGCCAATACTAATTGGCATT
>JACSSI010000369.1 GCA_014879345.1 Anaerolineae bacterium
ATAACGGCCGTTATGCTGGAAGGGCGCAGATTATAAATTTGCCATACCTGCCAGGTGAATATCCAAGCAAACCACCCTGTTAATCCCCTAATTATTCCCGCGAATCGCTTCAAACCGCACCACATTGTCACACTCACCCGTTTCTTCAAGCTGCGTCAGGTTTTGCAGCGTCGTTTCGGCGATATTGCGCAGGGCGCGGTCGGTTAGAAACGCTTGATGTCCCGTCACCAGCACATTGGGGAAGGTTTGCAAACGGGAGAAAGTATCGTCCTGCACCACTTCGTTAGACAGGTCTTGAAAGAAGAGGTCGCCTTCAATTTCGTAGACGTCAATCGCCAGATAGCCAATTTTGCCAGACTTTAAGCCGTCAATGACAGCCTGGGTGTCCAGCAGGCCGCCGCGGCTGGTATTGACGATGAACACGCCATCTTTCAGGTGGGCGATGGTGTTGGCATTGATGAGGTGGTGGGTTTGGGGTGTTAGCGGTAAATGCAGGGTGATGATGTCACAGTGGCTGACCATTTCTAGCGGATCATCGAAGTAGGTAGCGAGTTTGGCTGCTTCTGCATTGTGATAGGGGTCGTAGGCGAGCAATTTGGCGCCAAATCCAGAGAGATTTTGCAGCACAGTCAGCCCAATGCGGCCGGTGCCGAAGACGCCAATGGTTTTGTTGTGTATTTCAATGCCTTGCAAGCCGTCTAGCTCAAAGTTGTTGTCGCGGACGCGGTTGTAGGCGCGGTGAATTTGGCGGCCCAGGGTGAGAATGAGGCCGATGGTAAATTCGGAGATGGCGTTGGGGGAGTAGGCTGGCACGCGCACCACGGTCAGCCCCATTTCTTCGGCGGCTTGCAGGTCGATCTGGTTGTAGCCTGCGGTGCGGGTGGCGATGATGCGTGTGCCGCCAGCGACCAACCGGGTGATGGTTTCCCGGTTGAGTTGATCGTTGACAAAGACACAGACAGCTTCATAACCAGCAGCGAGAACGGCCGTTTTGGGCGTCAATTTCGATTCATAAAAAGAGAGTTCGTGACCAAACTGCTCGTTCATCTTCTCAAACGATGCCTTGTCATATCCTTTGGTGGCAAAAACAGCTACTTTCATAGGTGATATCCTTCCTTACTATAAGGTTTAATACTGATCTCTTAAATTGTAGTAGACGGCAGTCCCCCATTTTTATTATTGAGTGTACCAGAGTAAAATTAGCCAGCAACGAGCGCTAAGGGAATGATAAGATGAAACAACTCATAGAATATGTATTACAAGCCAATGATTCTTTAATGAGCAGCGGGTTTCCCGGTTTTATTCACATTGCTGGTGCCATTGTTATTATCTTGCTTGGCCGTTGGCTCGCTCGTCACACGCGCGGCTTATTTACAGCGGCAATGGCAAAAACAGATACCCACGTTAACCAGAAAGTGGTGTATACGATAGAGCAAATCATCTACTATGGCATCTTCAGCATTGCCATTTCTTTTGCCCTTATTGTCTTGGGTGTTCCCATTAATTCCATCATTCTCTTCTTTGGCCTCTTCCTTGTTTTAGTGGGATTGGCTTTTCAAACCACGTTAAACAATTTGGCGGCTACCATTATTTTTGTTGTGTTCCAAACCTATAAACCAGGTGATTGGATCGATGTGCTAAATGGTACATTTGGGCAGGTGAAACGGATTCAACTGTTTACCACTGTCATTTTGACCCAGCCAAAGAACATGGTAACTATTCCTAATGGGGTTATTATGGAGGGTAATATCATCAATTATTCTGAACTGGGTTATCGGCGTGTTGATATAGCTATAACCATTACTTACGAGTCTGATTTGATGAAGGCCAAGCAGATTATGGAGCAAATTTTGGCTCAAAACGAGCTTGTTTTAGATGATCCAAAGCCAGTGGTGGGGGTTGAAAATTTAAGCCCCCGGGGCGTTGAGTTTTATCTCTGGCCGTTTACCCTGGTAGAGCATTATTATGACACCTTGTTTGCGGTGACAGAAGAAGTGAAGCTCAAACTAATGGAAGCTGGCATTACCATTCCTGTGCTGCGGCAAGATGTGAAGTTGATTCAGCCGGAGTCAGTGGAGGCGTAGAACGTAGTGCGTATTTTTCTACGCACTACGTTCTACGTTCTATTTCAAACAACACCCAGTTCATGCAGGGTATCCAGAATCGTGTCGCGGCGGATGGGTTTGGCGTGGAAGCGGGTGGCGCCGAGGGAGTAGGCCAGGTCGGGGTCGTTGAAGACGGAGCAGACGATGACGGGTACAGTGGCGGTTTGCGGTTGGCTGCGTAAGGTTTGCAGGATTTCCCAGCCGCTGGCGCCGGGCATCATCACATCCAAAATGATGGCGTCTGGGATGAGTTCTTGAGCTAATTGCAGCCCTTCAGGGCCGTTGGTGGCGGTGAGGACGCGGCAGTCGTGGCCGGTGAGGTAGCGGTCGAGCAGTTCTACCAGCCCTTCGTTATCATCCACCACCAGAATGAGCGCCCCTTGTCCGGTTAGGTTTAGCACGATGGCGGAACGGCCGTTTACCACCTGTTCCTCTCTAATCATCCACCCCAACCGATGTCCAAACTGCTCAATCACCTCATCCACAATCACCGATTTGCTCTCATTTTCCGGCAGGTAGCTGAGGGTGACAACGGCCTGGTCTTGCCGCTGGTTGAGCCGCAGCGCCAAGCTCTCTTTTTGAGCCACGCCAATCACCCTGCTGAATAAACTGGCGAATATTTGTTGGGAAACGGCCGTTTCCACCGACACAATCACCGGCTTTTCAGGCAGTTCCACGTCAAACACCATCCCCCGTTTTTGTGCCAGCGGCGCAGTCGCTTTAAGGGCATCTTGCAGGATGGCGCGAATATCCACCGCTTCTAACTGCGTATCAAGCAAAGACACTTCCGAGGAAACAGACGAGAGTTCACGGGCGGCGCCGCTTTCGGCTGAGGCTGGCGGGTTGGGTCTTTCCATTTGTAGTTCAGACGCACGCAGCCAGAGAACGGCCGTTACACTTTCTTCCCCCTTACGCAGTGAGCGGTGCGCCTGGCGCGCCGACAGCCCCATACGGTTAGCCGCTTCCTGCACCGTAATGCCTTCAATATAACGCAGTTGCAGCAGATTATAGAGCCGTGCATCCGGCGATTGCACAGAGGAACGGGCATCCGGGCTAATACTCTCGATGGCTGTGATCAATTCGCGGCGCAGATGGTGACCCGGTGTCTCGTTGGCGCGGCTGTTGGCAGGCGCTAACTGCTGCGCCAACGGCAGCTTTTGCAGCGCAGAAAAATCATACAGATGTTCCAGCGCCTGCTTAACCTGCTCAGTGAATTCGGTCGGTGGGGTTGTCATAGAAAAACCATCCACCGCAGAGGGCGCGGACGGCGCGGAGAGAAAAGAGAATTCTCCGCGTTCTCCGCGTTCTCCGCGGTTAAATATTGTCTGTTTTCGGCATGGGTCGCAATCCGGCCAGCACCGATTTAAGAAAACGCAGCGTCTCCGCCGGATGCCAGGGCGTTGCCTGCACTATTTTGACTTGATTTCCATATTGTGCCAACGTATCTTCGATGTAGGTAGTGGCTGTGAGCAGGATGACGGGGACGCTGGCGAGGGTGGGATCGACTTGCATGGCTTCGATGACCGCAAAGCCATCCATTTCTGGCATCATCAGGTCGAGAATGACGAGGTCAGGCGGTTGCTGCTGCATGATGTTGAGACCGGTGCGCCCTTCGTAGGCGATTTGCATGGTGTACTCACCTTCCAGGCGGCGCCGCACCAACTGGCATACGCCGGGATTGTCGTCGATAACCAGGATGTTTTGCACACCTTCCAGCCTGGACAGATACTCGTTGAGCTTCTCGAAATTGATCGGCTTCGTCAGCGAGGCCATTGCTCCCAGCGAGGTTGCCATCCATGCCTGACTGGGCAGCGAACATTCAATAACCGGCGCGGCGACAGTGGCTAAAACGGCCGTGTTTGCTTGCTGCCCCGGCTGCACGTTAAGCAAAATTGCCAACGGATGGCGCAGTTCCGCCTGTTCTGCCACGTCCTCACTGTTTTCCACGACAACGACCTCATAGCCATCCAAATGACGCGCCACCAGACTGCTCACCTGCAAATCCGATTCGACAAGAAGCAGGCAGGGGCGGATCTCTTTTGTTTTGGGATCGGGGATGGGGCTGCGGTAGAGGTGAGTGTGATCCACAAGGGAGAGATCAAGCGGCAGCGTGAACGAGAACGTAGAGCCGACGCCCGCTACACTTTCCACCCAGATGCGGCCGTCGTGGGCGTCTACAAAGCGTTGGCAGATGGCAAGGCCCAAGCCCGCGCCGCCATGACTGCGGCTGAGAGAGTAATCAACCTGATAGAACTCGGTGAAAATAGCGGTGGCGTCTTCGTCTGAGATGCCGGGGCCAGTGTCGCGCACTTGTACCAGGATATCGTTTCCCACCTGTGTGGCGGTGAGGGTGACAGTGCCACGCTCGGTAAAGCGGTGGGCGTTGTTCAACAGGTTGAGCAGCACCTGGCGGATGCGCGTCTGGTCAATGTCGATGAGCGGCAAATTGGGGGCAATATCCACTACCAGCGCCACGTCTTCCGATTTCTCAAACAGGTTGCCGACGATGGTAGTGGCTTCGTTGATGAGCGCGGCGAGTTGAGTCGGTTCTTTTTTGAGCGTAAAACCAACCATTTCAAAACGGGACAGATCAAGGATGTCGTCGATCATGTCGAGCAGGTGACGGCTGTTGCGGTAAATCTGTGCCACGTCGCGCATGAGGGTGGGGGGCAGCGGCTGTGGCCCATACACTTCGGGCGAAAGGTACATCACTTCGCTGAAGCCGAGAATGATGCTGAGGGGGGTGCGCAGTTCGTGGCTGATGTTGGCGGCGAATTGTTCTTTGAGCTGCCGTGCTTTTTGTGCTTCCTTATGGGCAACCATCAGCTCTTGTTCGGTGCGTTCACGGATGTCGTTGACAATGCGCAGGGATTTGACGAGGGAGCGCAGTTCTGCCTGCTGGTTGCGCGTAGTCATTAAGAGTTCTTTGCTTTGTTCGTTCATTTGCCATACCCAGTCGAGGGTGGTGTAGAGGGTGCGCACGGCGAGGGCGGCAATGGCGACGGCGAGTACGAGGATGCTGAACAGGGGGGCTATGTCGTACTGGTGACCAGGTGAGTAGGTTTGCAGGAGGAAGGCGGCCAGGAAGATGAGAACGGCCGTTGTCACTTCGCTCCATTTCACTATCAACGAGTTACTAAACACCAGCACTACGCCCACATACGGTATCCAACTATCGGGGAAGAGCCACATGGCAAAGATGGTTTCAGCAACCGTACCCCAGACGAGCAGATGACGTGCCAGGCTGTGGTGGTCGCTGCGCAGCCAGAGCACTGTTAGGCTCAGTGCCGTCAGCAAAAACCAAAAGGCAACCATGCCCACGGGGAAGGCGACGGGCGAATCATAAAAAAGGATGATGATCTGAGCCGTGGCGATGAGCAGCAGGGCGAGGCGCAGGGTAAGCTGTTTGCGCAGGTCTTCCAGGTTGGTATGGAGGCTCGCTAACCTGAGTGAATCGGTATCTTGAAATGGCGGGGCTGTGGATGAAGCCATAATTGTCTCCAGGATTTAG
>JACSSI010000370.1 GCA_014879345.1 Anaerolineae bacterium
TGTCCAATTACGCCGTCTATCCCACAACAGCAGCCCCTGCCATCGGCACCTTCACTCAAGTGTATGAGCAATTGGCGGCAGCCGGTGCCACCGAAATATTATCCATTCACCTGGCTCATAGTATCAGCGCCACCTGCAATTCAGCCCGACTAGGTGCCGAAGCAGCCGAAGGCATCGCTGTAACCGTGTATGATTCGCACCAAATTACACTGGGTGCCGGCCTACTGGTCGTTATCGCCGCCGAAGCGGCTGCCGCAGGCAAATCACTCGAGGAAATTGTGGCAATATTAGACGAACGCGTGCCACGCTCCCGTGTGTTTGGTATGCTAGACAACTTAGAGGCATTGCGGCGCAGTGGTCGCGTCAACTGGGCTCAATTTGGTCTGGGAACATTATTACGCATTAAACCCGTCATGATGATTCAGGCAGATGACATCTCAGTCGTTGCCAAAATTCGCACCCGCAAAAAAGCGCTGGAGCAAACGATACAGATGGTCAACGAGTTCAGCCCGTTTGAACGATTGGCAATTATTCATGTCAACGCTCCAGATTTGGCAGAAGAACTTCGTCAACAAGCTGTGGATTTATTTGAGACAGAACAGCCTCCCTTTACCATGGAAGTCACACCCGCCATTGGCGTTCATTTAGGTGTAGGTGCCGTCGGCTTTGCCTGCGTCGCCATCAACAATTTATAAACTAGCGGTGCGAGTACAGTTAACGTTCATTCGCACTCAATCCTACAAAAAGAAGATTACATGGCACGAGCATTTAGTCGTTTAGAGCGCGTTTTAGATTTAGAAGCGCAGCAAGGGTATCAGAATAAAGCAGTTGTGGGCGGGATACGCCAATTTGCTGTTTTTTGGGTGGAGCAAGCCCGTGAGGAAGCGGTCGATGAAGCCGACAAAGCTTTTGTAGAGCAAACGTCAGAAGTATTGATGGATTACGGCCGTTTACCAGGCACAGAAGCGCGGCAAAAAGCTGTCGAATCGATCAAAGCCGGTATACAAAAACGGAAAGAGCGCCTCGGTGAGGATAACACGCCACCCAAAAAGGAACGCCGCCAACCACCTCCCAAACAAGAAGTGAAACAAGCACCACCTCAGCAAAAACAAGAGCCAGAACCCGAAGCAGATGAAGATGATGAAGATGATCTGCCTATAAAACGTGAAGAAACCAGGGAAGAAGAAGCCCCAACCTTGCCCTGGGCAAACCCGGACCCAGAAGGTTTGTCACAGTCATTACAAAGCATAAAAGGGGTTGGTCCCAAAATTGCTGAAAATCTAAACAAATTAGGTGCGAATACAATTTGGGAACTGCTCTACATCTTTCCCCGCCGCTATGACGATTATTCCTTGATGAAGCCCATCAAAGACCTGGTCTACGGTGAACAAGTAACCATCATCGGCACTATTTGGGAAACACGCTCTCGCAAAGTACGTGGCACCCAGACACTCGTGCAATCAATTATTAACGATGGCTCCGGCTCAGTGCAAGTAACCTGGTTTAATCAACCCTGGCTTGCAGAAAAGCTAAAAGCGGGCTTGCAAATTGTAATCAGCGGCAAAACCGAACTGTATTTAGGTCGCCTGGTTTTCAACTCTCCCGAATGGGAACCTTTGTCCATTGAACCACTGAAAACACGGCGCATTGTGCCTGTCTATCCCCTGACACAAGGTTTAAATAGCAACAAAATGCGCGATATTATGCGCAATACCGTCAACCGCTGGACTCCCCACATTCCAGAAACATTACCAGAAGCGATACGGAAACGACAGGATTTATATCCGCTACCATTGGCGGTAAATCAGGTACATTTCCCTCAAGGGCAAAAGGCGCTGCATGATGCCCGTCGCCGGATTGTGTTTGATGAGTTGTTCTTGCTGCAATTGGGCATGCAAAGCTTCAAGCAGGAATGGCAATCACATTCTGGACAACCCTTGCTGGTGGAAACGGCCGTTCTCGATGATTTCCGCAGCACCCTGCCCTACACACTCACTGGCGCACAAGAGCGCGTCATTGGTGAAATCATCACCGATCTGAGCCAAAACATCCCCATGAATCGGCTGCTTCAAGGCGATGTTGGTTCTGGCAAAACAGTCGTCGCCGCCGCCGCCATGGTCGTTGCCGTCAAAGCAGGCGTACAAGCCGCCCTCATGGCACCCACAGAAATTTTAGCCGAGCAGCATTTTAGCGGCCTAAGCAATTTGCTAACCCCATTAGGCATCAATGTGTGTTTACTCACCGGCAGCACGCCAGCGGCAGAAAAAGAGCAAATTTACGCCGGATTAGCCGATGGCAGCATCCATATCGCCATCGGCACACATGCCCTCATCCAGGAAGGCGTCAATTTCCAAAAACTTGGGCTGGCCGTTATCGACGAACAGCACCGGTTTGGTGTTGATCAACGTCAAGCTCTGCGCGAAAAAGGTGCCGTGGTTAACGGTTCAGAAGAAACCATCACGCCTCATGTTTTAGTCATGTCGGCCACCCCAATCCCACGCACCTTAGCACTTTCACTTTACGGCGATTTAGATTTCTCCGTATTGGACGAACTACCACCAGGACGACAAGAAATAAAAACACGCTGGCTCCGTACCAGCGAACGCGAACGCGCTTACGCCTTCGCCCGCCGTCAGGTTGAAGCAGGACGTCAGGCTTACATCATCTATCCACTCGTAGAAGAATCCGACAAAATTGATGCCAAAGCGGCCGTTGAAGAACATGAACGGCTGCAAACTCAAGTTTTCCCAAACCTCAAACTGGGACTCGTTCACGGCCGTTTGAAAGCAAATGAAAAAGAAGCCGCCATGCGTGCCTTCTACGCCGGCGAAACCAACATATTAGTAGCGACCTCAGTTATCGAAGTAGGCGTAGACGTGCCAAACAGTACCGTCATGATCATCGAGGGTGCCAACCGCTTTGGCCTGGCACAATTACACCAGTTCCGTGGCCGTGTCGGGCGCGGCGAACACCAATCCTACTGCCTGCTCATCGCCGACAACGAGTCAACAGAAGCGGAAGAACGCCTCAGCGCCCTCGAAAAAACCAACGACGGCTTTGCTCTGGCTGAGAAAGATTTAGAAATTCGTGGTCCGGGAGAATTCTTTGGTCGCCGCCAAAGTGGTATTCCGGAGCTGCAAATGGCTTCCATTCTCGACATGGAAATGCTTGCCATCGCCCGCCAAGAAGCGGAACTGTTGATTCAGGCAGACCCAAAACTCGAAAAAGAAGAACATCACTATTTACAAGCTCGAGTGCAAAAGTTCTGGGAAAAATCCGGAGACATCAGCTAGAAATCGCAGCCTCCCGGAGGTTCCAAACCTCCGGGAGGTTTATTTACGAGGAGTATGATTTGATACGACGCGCATTATATCCAGGGACATTTGATCCTGTACATTACGGCCATATTGACTTGATTAGGCGGGCGGCCTTGATTTTTGATGAAGTAGTGGTCGGCGTTTATAGCCATAAAAAACCATCCAAATCCATCTTGTTTACCGTAGACGAACGGCGCAAAATGATTGAAGATGCGATAAATGTCCTGAATGGTACCGATCACAGCATTACAACTGTACCGTTTAGTGGCTTGACAGTTGACCTGGCAAAAGAATTAGGAATCCCCGTGATTGTGCGCGGACTACGAGTCTTTTCTGATTTTGAATTTGAGTTTCGTTTCGCCTTAGCAAATCGGCGAATGGCTCCCAGCCTGGAAACAGTAAACCTAATCACCCGCGAAGAGCATACTTTTCTCAGCAGTACAACCGTGCGCGAAATTGCCTCTCTCGGCGGTGATGTGAGCAGCATGGTGCCGCCTAATGTGGCTGAGGCACTCTATGCTCGCTATGAAGCACTCGGCGAAAATTTGGCGAGTCAATCTGCATCTTTGCGTGACTAAGCCAGGTGACATTATAATAGCCTGATTAGAGGATTTAATTAACAATATCTTCTCGGCCGCTAATCCTCGATTGATTTAGCTGGAAAAGTATCCGAGAGGTTATTTTCGAAATAAATTGCCTGGGGTGACATGATGGATATTCAACAACTCGTTGACCGTCTGGAAGAAGTTATCGATAACAGCAGAGCTTTGCCAATGAGTGCGTATCGTTTGGTTGAAGAAGATAGTGTCTACGGTATTATTGACCAAATGCGTGTGGCAATTCCAGAAGCCATCAAACGGGCGAACCGTGTTGAAGCGGAAAAGGATCGCGTATTAGCCCAGGCAAACGAAGAAGCAGATCGTATCCGTGAATTAGCCAAACAAGAAGCGTCTGAATTGGTTAAGCGCGATGCCATCATGGCATCGGCTCAACAGCGTGCCGATAATATTTTGGAACGGTCTCGTCGCGATGCAGATGCGCTGCGCAGTGATGCGGATTTATATGTGATTGATGTGTTAACAAAGTTGGAAGAAGATTTGCTCCGTTCTTTGGCTGTGGTGCGTAACGGGATGCGCAAAGTGCAGGTTGAGCAGGAAGCAGGTACACCAATGGATTAAGGTTCGTAGTAATCGCGTCAGCGATTGTGCCACTAAAGTAGCTACTACCAACTTAAAAACGAGAATTTGACAGAGAAGAACCGATGGCTATAATTGCCAGTCGCGGCTTAATTGCCGCTTGTTTTTTGTTTGGGCAACAATGCCCTGAATTTTGTCTAGAGAGGATGTAACATGGGTGCTTTACCGAAACGTAAAATTTCAAAATCTCGCCGCGACCGTCGGCGTGCGCATGATTCTATTAAAACTTTCCATCTGGTTCGCTGCTCCAGCTGTGGTGAAATGAAACGTTCACATCACATGTGTCTGGAATGTGGCTCTTACAAGGGTCGCCAGGTTTTACCAGTCGTGGAAGATTAGAATTGAGAACGGCCGTTTTCGGCCGTTCTGCTTGACGAAAGTTGCAAGGTTGCAGCGTTGCAAGTCACCGAATGGTTGATAGATTGCAACATTGCCATTTTGCAACTTTTTGTTTTCCCAACTGTGTAGCTGATAAATCAATATGACTATTGCCTATCTTTTTCCCGGACAGGGATCGCAGCAAGTGGGGATGGGGCGCGATTTATATGAAAGTCATGCAGAAGCCAAAGCCCTTTTTGATGAGGCTGATGCATTACTTGGGTTTGCTTTATCTGCCCTCTGTTTTGACGGGCCAGAAGATGCCCTCACCGATACTGTCAACCAGCAGCCAGCCTTATTTACGACAAGTTTAGCGATGTTTACTGTCTTGAAAGCACAAGATTCCCCTGCGCCGTCCTTTGTGGCCGGGCACAGCATGGGGGAGCTTTCAGCGTTGGCGGCTGCTGGCTGCATGTCGTTTGCTGATGGCTTGAGGCTGGCACGGCGGCGTGGAGAGTTAATGGCGCAGGCTGGCGAGCGTGAACCGGGTGCGATGGCTGCTATTTTGGCATTGGAGACGGCCACAGTTGAGCAGATATGTGCAGAAGCGTCGGAGAGAAACGGCCGTTCTGTGCAAGTAGCCAACGATAACTGTCCTGGTCAGATAGTCATCTCCGGTGATAAAGCTGCCTTGAACACCGCAGTTGCTCTGGCAGAAGAGGCTGGCGCACGCAAAGTCGTTGTGCTGCCCATTACGATTGCCGCTCATTCCCTGCTCATGGCCT
>JACSSI010000371.1 GCA_014879345.1 Anaerolineae bacterium
TTTTTCTCTTTTATCTTGTTAAGGTACAAAATTTATTGATCTGACAACGTAGTATCTGTCAGGTCTAAATAAGGCAATAAAAAAGCGCCCCATGAAGGAGCGCTTTTTTGAGTGGAGATGGCGGGAATCGAACCCGCGTCCGAAAAATTCAGCCTCTGAACGTCTACAAGCTTAGTTAGTCTATTTGAGTTTTACGAATGGGCACCCCGACTAACTGGGTCAGCCATCCGCGAACCGATGATCCCCGAAAGGACCACTTACCTGCTTTTATCGGTGTTAAAGCAGCGCACGTCGACGATCATGTCGCCTGCAAACCCGCACAGCCGACGAAAGCTTGGGGCAGACGGGAGTCCTCTATGGACTCGTCATAACGCTCTATCTAGCTACGATTAAGCAGCGAGAGGAAGTGCGTTATAGGAGCGTGCGTTTGTATTGGCACTTAATTGTTTGCTTCCAGTTTTACGAGTTGTAAAGCGTGCTCGGCTTGCAGTCCAGGACCAGCCTTCCCCGTCGAAGCCAGTCATCCCCAGGACAGTTGTTAAAGTGCCACAATACAATAAGTAGTATAGCAGAGGGGAAAACGGCCGTCTATTAGAATTGTGTAAGGAGATTGTTCATAACTTCTGCGAAAGTTTTGCAGATTTCATGGGTAAAATGAGGCGGAAGATTTTTACGCACCACGTTTCACGAGGGAATTTATGGATGAGAATAATGATGATGAACTACATGGAGAAATAAAATCAGCGGGGACTAACTTGCGCCAGCATCAAAAAGATGATGATAAAAGGCTGCTTTATGTGGTGATTTTTACGTTAGTGGTGGTAGGCAGCGGGCTGATCGGGTTGATTTTTGGTTGGCAAGCACTACTATCGTCGCTACCTTGTTTGTTGGGTGGGGCGCTGCTGATTTTAATTCCCTGGTGGCTGCTTACGCTTGTTGAGAAATGGCGAGATAAGATGGAGGTTTAAGTATAGAGTAAGAGCGAGAGGACGGTACCTTGCCACCTTGCCCCTTTCACTCTGCTTCCAACGCCATAAACAACCGGGCGTAGATGAAGGCGTTTTCTCCTTTGGCTATGAACAGGTAGCCTTCGTCGTTGTAGGTGAATTCGGGGATGAGATGGCTATGAGCTTCACAGGTTGCTTCGAGTTGGGCGAGTTCTTGCAAGGCACTGCCCACGGCCGGATCGTTGCTGACGATGAGGATGTGATAGGTATCGTCTTCTTGCCAGATGTGGATGTGTTGGCCGCGTAGACGATCCAGTAGTTGTTGGCCGGTGGTGGAAGTGAGAACGCAGCCGGCCTGGTTGAGGAGCCAGTCGAACATGAAGTGGGCTTGTGCTTGAATTTCAGGGCTGGCGCAGACGCGAGCCAGCAGTTGATCGAAGGCGGAATGGGGGGAAACGGCCGTTTCCTCTCTCATATGTAAATCCTGCAAAAATAGTGCCAGTTCATGCTGCTGTACCAGTTGGCGGGTGATTTGCTCTTCCAGCGCCAGATACCGATTTTCGGCAGTCTGGATGACAGCATCATCGTTCAGATTGCCGGTTTCCCAGGCATGGAGCAGGGGGCGGATGTCGGCCAATGAAAAACCGAGCCGCTGGGCGCGTTGAATCAGATGGACTGTTTGGGAGGCGTCCGGGTGGTAGAGCCGATAACCTGAATCAGAACGGCCGTTTGGCTGCAACAACCCTTCCTTTTCATAAAAGCGCAACGTTGAGGTGCGTACATTCACCTGTTTTGCCAGTTGGCCGATAGTGAGCAACTTGTCTGAAGTCATGAGCCAATTATCATGATTGCCTGTAAAAAGGCAAAAGAAATGAGGCTGTGAGACATACAAGTTTGGCAAAACTTCGGTACAATTGATACGTATAGGGGATGAATTTAGGTGGTTGTAGCTAGTAATTATTGGATATGGCCTGGACAGAGACCCGGCTGAGGAGCTTAAGATGGATATTGGTAAAGCGTTTTCGTTTATTACAGAAGATGAAAAATGGGTAGAAAAGCTAGGGATAGGCGCTTTGATTGGCATGATTCCCATTGCTAATTTTGCCGCATTTGGTTATCAGGTGCAGATTGCAAGAAATGTATGGCACGGGGAGGAACGGCCGTTACCCACCTGGGATGAGTTCGGCAAAATGTTTGTAGATGGGCTGCGCATAGTCGGTGCCATGATGGTCTATATGTTACCCATGATCCTCATCTATAGTGTCATGGTAATGGGCATGGTTGCGTTCGCATTTATGACCGAATCTGGTGCGTACTCGTCTGCTAATGCTGGCGGTGACGAATTTGTCGGCATTATGATTATGATGATGAGCCTCTCTATGCTCTGCATCATGCCCTATATGTTACTCATCTGGCTTTTGTATCCGATGTTCTTCATTCAAGTGGCACGACATGGTTCCGTAAAATCCTGCTTTGCCTTTCGTGACATGTGGGCTTTGTTAAGGGCATACCCGGCTAATTACCTGCTGGTGATAGGGGTCATTTTTGGATTGTACATGATCTTAAGCATTGTAATTATGCCTGTTTATTTGGTGGCGATGTTTATTCCCTGCATTGGTTTTATCGTGACGATGCTGGTGACAGGTGGAATGACCATTCTTGTGGGTGCTGTTTCTGGACATTTGGAAGGTCAATTCATTCTGGAAGGGGACACGCCCATTGATTTGAGTGGCAAAGAGAAAGAACCAATTTAGACTTAACCTCAAATAGACCTTGATTATCACCGAGGTGTGACGCACTTAATTGACTTGCGCCACACCTTTTTTATGTCAATGTATCCTTACAAGTTTTGTTAAAATCACTCCTATAAATGCCCCACAATTCCCATTAACATGCGCTTAAATCATGTGTACGATAAGTTAGAAATGTAATGGTGCTTCATTAAACAGTACAATCAGGATTATTTGGGGATGAAGAAAATCATCAACAATGTAGCAAACAGTATTGGTACTAAAATTATTTTGCCTTATCTGCTGCTAACGCTGGCTGTGGCGGCATTTGGTGCATATATTGTTACCAACCTCGTTACTGGTTCCCTTCGTGAGCGTTTCCACAATCAATTAGTTGACTCAGGCCGTATCGTTTCTGAACGGCTGGTTGAATATGAAGAAGACCGGCTGGCTGTGTTGCGTATGGTGGCGCGTACAGAAGGGGTAGCAGAGGCCGTTCAGGTCGCTGATGTGGCGGCGTTGGCTGGCATAGTGCCCCAGATTATTGCTAACAGTGATCAGGATGCAGTTTTGCTTCTTGACAAAGATGGCAGCGCTATTTTCGGCTGGCAGCGTTCCTTGCAAAATCCTGAATGGCAGCCAGTGGCTACGGCCGACTATGGTGCTTTAGAAGATGTCCGTCTCGTTTTGGATGGCTATGTGGATGAAGTGGGGGATAAACGAGCCTTTTTAGCGCAAACGCTCGATGGCTACATGCTTTTCACGGTGGGGCCTGTGGTACACAATGGTGATCGGGTGGGGGCGGTGATGGTAGGCACAGACTTGCACCGCACGGTTAGCGAGTTAACGGAAAGCGCTTTAGCCCGTGTCACACTCTATGATCAAGAGGGGCAGGTGATTGATACCTCTCTTCTTGATGTTGGTGAAGCGGCTGAGTTGCTGCAAGGGAATCCTGAGTCTTATGACCAGATTCTGACACTCTTGCAGGAATCGCCAGAATATTATGGGGTGGTTGTCACCGGCGCTGATACAGAAGTACCTCTCGGAGAGGTGGAGATTCTCAACAAGCCTTACCAAATGGCATTTGGGGATTGGCGGTTGCGTAATCAATCTTTTGGTTTGTTTAGTGTCGCGCTGCCCATTAATTTTATTTTGAGCGCCGCCACGGCCAGCCGCAATATGCTGACGCTGGTCTTTTTTGTGGCGACGATGGGTGCTTTTTTTATTGGCCTGGTGCTTTTCCGCCGGATTGTGGCGCCTATTAATAGACTGGTGGAAACGTCAACGGCCGTTACCCAGGGAGACCTCGATCAACGCACGGGCATTGAGCGGAATGATGAACTAGGCACTCTGGCGCGTTCTTTTGATACCATGACCGCTTCTCTGGCGGCACGTAACCGGGAATTGCTGGAACAGGCTAGTAAATTAGAAGGCATCTTGCAAAGTATTGCTGACGGTATCATCGTTTTTGATACGGAAGATCATATCATCACCGCCAATTCTGCGGCGCAAGTCATCCTGGAAGAAATCAAAGACAACACCAAAGTGCTGACTGGTCAGCAAGATGCCCAAGCTGGTCTCAATGGACATGGCTCACGCAGCCAGCGAATCCTGGAAAGCGATCCTTTGACAGCCAGCCACCGTTTGCAGATTGGGAATCGTGTGTTTAGCGCTCTGGACGCCCCCGTCAAAATGCCAGATGGTGACCGTATTGGCCGGGTGGTCGTGCTGCGCGATATTACCCGCGAAACGGAAGTTGAACAGCTTAAAGAAGGCTTCATTTCCAGTATCTCCCACGAACTGCGCACCCCGTTGACCTCCATTAAAGGCTATAACGATCTGTTAGCTGTTAGTGGGTCTAAAAATTTAACTGATCAACAAATTAAGTTTGTGAATGTGATTAAGGGGAATACGGACAAGCTGATCCAGCATGTTGAAAAACTGATTGATATTGCAGAAATTCAACGAGGCACTTTGAGAATCAACCGTGAATTACGCTCCTTTAACCAGATTGTTGAAGACTTGATTTTAGCTTGGGAAAAGCCATTTGCAGATAAAGATTTGAGTCTTGAGTTAGAAGTGGTGGATGACAACTTATGGATTGACGGTGATGCTGTGCGGTTAACCTGGGCGATGGACAATCTACTGCGCAATGCCCATGATTATACGTTGGAAGGCGGGCATGTGGTGGTGAGAATTTATGCGGAAAACGGCCGTTCCTGCTTCTCCGTAACAGATGATGGCATTGGTATCAGCCAGAAAGATCAAGTCAATCTGTTCCATCGCTTCTTCCGCGCCCCACAAGATGCAAACCTGGATGTACCCGGTATTGGTCTTGATCTGTATATTGTCAAGACAATTATTGAAGCTCATGAAGGGTCTGTGTGGGTTCAGAGTGATTTAGGCGTGGGCAGCACCTTTGGTTTTACGCTGCCTTTGGTTGAAAGTGTGGCAAATTTTAGTCCAGGTCTGGCATTTGTGAGTCAAAATTAGCTCATATGGAAAACGAAACGCAAGAAAAAAAACGCCGTCGCTGGGAGTGGATTCTATTGTTGCTGGCTATGCTGCTCAGTTTTTTTGCTGTCTTCACGGCGACGGCTATGGCGTTGATGTCTCAGCCAGACAAATTAGCAGATGCCAGTATGCTGCCCGTTGGCACGGCTAATTACGGCCAGCTTGATAATGAAAAAGTGCGATTTGGGCAAATTGATGAGGCCGTTTTTGCGGATGCGACTCAAGATTCAGCCGGTTTGAGAGTGACGCCTGGTACCTCGGGGGAAGCTTCTGGTAATCGCAAAACACCGATTTTTATTGCGTTTGTCACACCAGCCCCTTCCCAGACAGCCATCCCTGCTCCTGTGGTGGTGACGATGAATGCGCCGGGAACGGCCGTTCCTACCCAAAATGCCTCAGCCACACCCACCACAACCCCGATGCC
>JACSSI010000372.1 GCA_014879345.1 Anaerolineae bacterium
ACCGACAAATATTTGCAAGGGCTGCCTGAAGATTCTCGTGGCGCCAAATACAAAGACCAACTGCATTGGGGTGATAAAGTTAGCCAGAGACGCCTCGAAAAGGTGCGGCTTCTCAATGAACTGGCGCAGGCTCGCGGCCAAAGCATGGCGCAAATGGCAATCGCCTGGACGTTACGCCATCCCCAAATGACTTCGGCGTTGATTGGCGCCAGCAAGATTCGTCACATAGAAGAAGCGGTAGTAGCGCTGGACAATCTTGATTTTACGGCTGAAGAATTAACTCGGATTGACGCGATATTGGCAGATTGATGAGGTCTTCGTTGGGATTCACCACAAATATCCGTTTGTTATTTCGTGAAATATACCTAATCTCAATCCATTGAATTCTGGAAGGTTCTGTCCTAGAATAGATAAAAGCAAAATAAAATAGATAGAAAGACGCATGATGGAATGCAAACAGCCTTGATGCTGCTAAACTGAATTTCGTTTGCGTCTTTTTTTATTTATATAGGGAAATGAGATCATGCAATCTTCCTGGTCGGCTCCGTTTACACAATACGAACTTGATGAAACATTCTTCGATGAAATGTTTGCTGACCCTGGTGCACCGCGGTCGCAGTATGAGGCCTTGTATCAGGTCTTGCTTACCATGTCGGCAGAGGAATTAGACCGTTATCAGCAAGCGGCTGATTTGTCTTTTCTGCATCAGGGCATCACGTTCACCGTGTATGGCAATGAAAAGGGTACGGAGAAAATTTTTCCCTATGATTTGCTGCCACGCATTATCACGAAAGATGAATGGGACACCATTGAATCTGGCCTCAAACAACGCATTACGGCGCTGAATTTATTTTTGCATGATGTGTACCACGAAGGAAAAATTCTGGCGGATGGCATTTTGCCCTACGAGCTTATTTATACTTGCCAACATTACCGGCGGGAGATGCAAGATGTAGATGTGCCAAGAAACATCTATGTCTCTGTGGTGGGTACGGATCTGATACGATTGGAAAACGGCCGTTTTGCTGTCCTGGAAGATAACCTGAGAGTACCCAGCGGCGTTTCCTACATGCTCGCCAATCGGCAGGTGATGAAACGGACACTGCCCACCCTGTTCAGTGGCTATGGCGTTCGTCCCGTTTCCCATTACGGCCAGGTACTGCTGGCGACCCTAAAAGCCCTGGCGCCTCGTCAAAATATCGACCCCGTGGTTGTGGTGCTCACGCCCGGCGTTTATAACTCTGCCTATTACGAACACACCTTTTTGGCGCGGCAAATGGGCGTAGAACTGGTGGAAGGTCGTGATTTGCTCGTGCATAACAACGTCGTTTACATGCGTTCCACCAGGGGCTTGCAGCGGGTTGACGTGATCTATCGCCGCATCGACGATGATTTTCTCGATCCACTTGCCTTCCGGCCAGATTCAGCGCTGGGAGTGGCTGGCCTCTTAAATGCCTACCGCGCTGGCAACGTGGCTCTTGCAAATGCCATCGGCACAGGCATCGCCGACGACAAGGCGCTTTATGCGTATGTGCCTAAAATCATCCGTTATTATTTGGATGAAGATCCGATTTTGCCCAACATCGAGACCTTTTTGTTAGAGGATCCCAAGCAGCGAGCGCACGTTTTGGCAAATCTGGATAAACTGGTAGTGAAGGCTGTGGGTGAATCGGGTGGATATGGCATGTTGATTGGTCCCCACAGCACCAAGAAAGAGCAGGAAAAATTCCACGACTTGATTGTGGCAAATCCCCGCAATTATATTGCCCAGCCAACGCTTTCACTTTCGCGTGCGCCCTGTTTCATTGACGGCAAAGTAGATTCGCGCCATGTTGATTTGCGCCCCTATATTTTGTATGGTGACGAAATCAGGATTGTGCCGGGTGGTTTGACGCGGGTGGCGTTGAAGAAAGGCTCGCTGGTGGTTAATTCTTCTCAGGGCGGTGGCAGTAAAGACACCTGGGTTTTGAGCGAATAGGAATTGGTGCGTACTCTGTCCGTTGCCTGAGCCTGTCGAAGGCTACGGACAGAGTATGCTTTGTAGGAGAAAAAAGATGCTTTCACGTGTCGCTGACAGTTTATATTGGCTCAATCGCTATCTGGAACGTGCAGAACATACGGCTCGTTTGACCAGTGTTTACCTGGATATTATTTTGGATCAATCTTCCCAGGTGGGTGATGCGCGGTATCAACATTTCTTAAAAATTCTGGAGTTAGATGGGGAAGTTGATGGCAATTTTACTTTGGAGAATCTCTTTCGTCTGATCGTTTTGGATGAAGCGAACCCGAAGTCGATTGTTTCCTGCGTTAATTTGGCCCGAGAAAATGCGCGGCAGGTGCGGGAGCAGATTAGTACGGAAACGTGGTTGCAGATTAACCAGTTGTATTTGATGATGGAACGGCCGTCTAAGACCTTATGGCGGCAGCAACCACAACTGTTTATGCAGGAGATGATGCGTAATTTTTATCTGGTTGGTGGCATTACCGATGCCACGATGAGCCATAATGAGGGCTGGCAGTTTATCCGATTGGGCAATTATATGGAACGGGCGAACAGTCTCGTTCATTTGGTGGATACTCATTTTCAGACCTATACAGGCCAAGACCCGGCGGCGGAAGATTATTTGGATTGGGTGACGCTGCTGCGCAGTTGTACGGCCTTTGAAGCGTATTGCAATGTTTACACGGCTAATTTGCAGCCAGCGCGGGTCGCTGAATATTTGCTGCTTAATTCTGAGTTTCCGCACTCGCTGCATTTTTCTGTCAATATGATGTATCAGGTTTTGCAGCAGGTGGCAGCCATTACCAAGACGCAGCGTAATATGCAGCTTAACCGGCAGGCTGGCCGTTTGCGTTCGCTGCTGCGGTTTAGCCAGATTGATGAGATTATGGCGGCGGGACTGCATCCTTTTTTGGCGGATGTGCAGACACAGTGCCAGCAGATTCATGAAAGTATTTATCAGGTCTATATTTCATTTCCGATTGCTGAGGAATTGCCTGTTTAAATCTAGAAATCTGAGAGGTCTAGGAATGGTTTGGACAGACAAGGAATTAGGCCATATAAATGTGGTGGGATGTTAGAGGAACTGTAAACCTGTCAGGGTTGCCTAACTAGTGAGTAGATAGGAGGAGAAGAAGTATGAAACTTGTAAATCCGGGACAACAACAATATCAACCTATGTCTCCTGTCATGTTGGTAAATGGAACGCATTATCGCATTCGTCACCATACTCGTTTTCGGTATGGTGCGCCGATTTTGGAGAGCTTTATGGAAGTGCGCATGGAGCCACGGAGCGATAGCAATCAGCACTGCCAGTCGTTTTCCATTGTTACAGACCCTTCATCGCGCATTATGCGGTATCATGATTATTTGGGGAATACGGTGAATCATTTTAATGTGCCGGGTCAGCATGTGCAGTTGGTGGTGAAAACGGAAGCGGTGGTGGAAAAACGGCCGTTTTCCCCATTACCCTCCTCTCTCACTTCTCAAGCGTGGCTGGAGATAGATGCGTTAAAGGCAAACGGCCGTTACTGGGATTATTTAAGTTCCAGCCATTACGCTAAAAAGACAGAAAAATTAACGGCCTTTGCTCAGGAAATTGGTCTGGATCGACGTATGGATCCGTTGACAATGCTGCGCTGGCTCAACAGTGTCATCTATGAAAAATTTTCCTACGTGCCTAATTCTACGGATGTGGATTCACCCATTGACGAGGCATTGATTTCTCGGGAAGGGGTGTGCCAGGATTTTGCCCATATCATGATTGCCCTGGTACGCAGCGTGGGTATTCCTTGCCGCTATGTCAGCGGCTATTTATACCATCAACCCAATGAAGATCGGTCGATGGAAGATGCGTCTCACGCCTGGGTAGAGGTGATGCTGCCAGGCATTGGCTGGGTTGGCTTTGATCCTGCCAATAATTTACTGGCCGACGACCGCCATATTTGTGTGGGTATTGGGCGAGATTATGCTGATGTGCCGCCCACACGCGGTGTGTTTCGTGGTGAAGCTGATACGGAGCTAGATGTGGGTGTGCAAGTATCGCGCCTGGATGAAACCTTGCCGCTCAATCCGCCTTTGTTGGCAAACATGCCCTGGGATCCGCCGAGTATTGATTTGGCTGGGCAATATTTTCAACAACAGCAACAGCAGCAACAATAATTTTTATGAGACTAAACATGAGAAAGGCTCGCCCAATTTGGTGAGCCTTTTTTGATGGGATGATGTCAAAACAAGCTGGCTTGTCTGGGTTCGTCCTCATGCCCTGGGCCGCGCCACTGGAAGCGATTCAAGTCAACTTTGTCTTTCACAAACGGTATCCCCTCTTCTTCTAACAAGTGACGCTGCTTTTCTGCGCCTGGTCTTTGGCTGATTTTGCCCTGCGCATTGATGACGCGCTGCCAGGGTACGTTTGCCGGAGAGGCGGCCATGGCTTCACCTACCCAGCGTGGACTGAAGGCTTTGTAATCTTGCGGGTCAATGTCTGCTGGCGGTGGGATCATCTGGGCAATTTGTCCGTAGGTGACGACTTTGCCAGGAGGAACCTGACGCACGTGTGACCACACTTGTGCGTAATAAGTCTGTGGGTTGGGCAGGGGTGTGTAATTCATGTGATATCTTTTCCATGCAGAATTTCAGTGGCTGTGTTTGATGGTTCGTCTGTGTTCTGCCATTGAAGAGACGGCGTTAATGCTGCCGCGCCCCCGCCCAAAGTATGGTTCAGGTGCAGAATTTTTTTGAAAATTGAGCATATCTGGGTTCAATAATTTGGAATGGACAGGGTTGAGTGCGAAACGGCCGTTTTAGCCGCGTCAGGTGTCACTTTTAAGCCCTTGTTCAACTTTGTTGTTGGGTCGCTCATCTGCCATTTCGTCAATAGATTTTGCTAACATTTCGGCAAACGCTTTGTTTTTTGTAGTCAATTCAAAAAGGGTTACTTTGGTGGCTGGTTTTTTACTGTCAGGCGACAGCCAATAGGGTTCCACAGTCATGCTTAATTTATGCCAGGGGAATTCATAACGATAGGCGTCTTCTTCGGAGATTCGCTTAAAACTAATATTTTTGTTCTTAAACACGATTCGGAAATCACGTTCAATTTCCTCATAATCAAATTTCAAGATACGTACCATTGAATTGGCAAAACGATTTTTGAGGATGAAGGCTAAAGTGATTCTCGTGATGGCAAAAATAACAATGAAAAAAACACCTGCTACTTCTATCCCTTGCCCAAGCAACAACAATGGAATAATTAGCAAAACGGTGATTATAATTGAGGTAACCCAAACAATACGCTGAAAGTGAATGTGCTGTTTTTGCCAACGTGAAGACATCACCGTTAATCCTCTGTGTTCATGACGTTTTGCAGGAATGTTTTGGCGGTTTCATGCTTTGATGCGCCTCTATTATGCGCATATACCAAAATGTTTGTGTCTATGGCAACCATATAGAAATTGTCACTTGTGATTAAACTATTATGCCACAAGATGGCTCTTCTTTGAAGTAGAGAGCCTTTATTTTGAGCCGTTTCCTTTCCCCCGTGCTGGCAAAACAATCTGACTTGGCTGGGTTGGTCAATCTGGAATATAGCGGTTTGGCTGCGTAACGGCCGTT
>JACSSI010000373.1 GCA_014879345.1 Anaerolineae bacterium
TGCAGGGTTGCAGGGTTGCAGGGTTGCAGGGTTGCAGGGTTGCAGGGTTGCAGGGTTGCAGGGTTGCATTTTTTTTAAATCCCGAAAGGTAATCATTACCTTGCCACTCTGCCACTCTGCCACCCTTAAGCATACGGCTCAGGAAAACCCCAGGTTTTAGCAATGGGCAACGCAAAAATAATGCCCGTATGTGGCTGATTAAGATCACCCAAAACAGACTCTGTGGCAGAAACGGCCGTTTCCGCCACCTCCATGCTCTCAATTACCGCAAACAGGGTATTGTGACCCACGCGACCCGTGCCAAAAAACTGGCTGAACCCGGCAAACATCGGCCCTGCCTGTTCACGCGGCAGCACCCGGTTGATGCCTGTGCTCTCTAAAATCGTCACGCCAGGCACACCTGCATCCACCCAGGCGCGTAATACATCATTCATATGTTCGCTGTTGTCTAACACCATCACAAGCATGTACATAGGCAAACTCCTCATTTATAAGGATGAAGGATGAATTATGAAGGATGAAAATTCATCATTCATCCCTTCTTTTCCCGATACGCAAAATAATCTTTCTGGGTTTCGACCAGCCAGGCTGCCAGTTTTTCTTCGTCACCGGCTTCAATGAGGGCAGTAACGGCCGTTATCTCAGCCTGGTAGCGTTGCAGTTGTTGCAGAACGGCCGTTTTGTTCGTCATCAAAATATCCAGCATCATCCTGGGGTCAGTGCCAGATACACGCGCCGTATCCCGAAAGCCAGAGGCACTCACCGTCCACAAACGATCATCCGCCATACCCGCTGCCGTACGCATCAACGAACCCGCCACCACATACGGCAAATGGCTGATCGCCGCCACCATCTCATCATGCACATCTGGTGGCAAAAACAGCGGCTGCGCCCCTACGATAGCAAGTAAATTCAGGACTAACGTTTCGATTTGCTCCGTAGTGCGCCCGTTACGGCACAGCACAAAAGTCTTGTCGCGGTATAAATCAGGAGTGGCAGAACTGAATCCGGCCGTTTCCTTGCCACACATGGGATGGCCGCCAATCGCCCCAAAACCCGTCGGCAGCGCCGCCATTGCCGCACAAATATCCCGTTTGGTGCTACCCAAATCCAGCACCATGCAGCCCTCTGGTCGCAAAACCGCCAACTCCGCCAGCAAATGCAGCACCGTGCGCACCGGTGTGGCTAAAATAACCAGTTCAGCCTCAGCTACACCAACCGCAAAATCACTCGTCACCACATCGGCCAACCGTTCAGCCGCCTGGAGCGTAGCTGGATTGGTATCCACGATGGTGATGTGCGTGGGATACGGCGTTCGCGCCACCCGCTGCGCCAAACGCAAAGAAAGCGCCAACGAGCCGCCCATCAAACCCAAGCCAACAATTGTCACCTTTGCCTGCAACATAATGAGGGGATTATACCTAGGAGCGGGGATTCATCCCATGCAAGAAGAATAGTGCGTAGAGCGTAGTGCGTAAAAATACCAGCCTTTACGCACTACGCACTACGCTCTACGCACTACGCACGTTCTAAACCCAAACCCTGTTTTCCCAAAATTTTTCAGGTAAAATCCCCCCATGTCCAAGAAAAAAACAATTTCCCTGGGAACCCCACTTCTCATTTCATTTTTGTTCGCGGCTTTGCTTCTTTACCGGTTTGGAGGAACCTGGCTGCACCGGATTTTGTTGTATTTGTCAACGGCCGTTTGGGCCAGGCGCATCGTCACAGAACTACCACCCGCTCGGGCAGTCGCCAAACGATTCGTCGCGGGTGAAAACAGAGCAGAAGCGCTAACGACCGCCAAGACGCTCAACGCCAACGGGATGCACGTCGCTCTCGACTATTTGGGCGAAAGTGTCACCACCATCGAAGAAGCCAATGCCGCCCGCGATGAAATATTGGCGCTCATCCCTGCCATCGACGAGGCAAATGTAGACGCTTATGTCTCCGTGAAGCTCTCCCAACTTGGTTTACGTATCGACCCTGAGTTGGCACTAGACAACATGCGGCAGTTGCTAACGGCGGCCAAGAAGTTTAACAAAAGAGTGCGGATTGATATGGAGGAAACGGCCGTTACCGACATCACCCTCTCCATCTACCGTCAACTCCGCCACACACACGGCTTCGACAACGTAGGCATCGTCATCCAGGCCTACCTCTACCGCACAGCAGCCGACGTGGCCCAACTCATCACCGAAGGCGCCTGGGTGCGCCTCTGCAAAGGAGCCTACGCCGAACCCGCCAGCCTCGCCTTCCCCCAAAAAGCCGACACAGATAACAATTATGTCAAGTTAACTGAGGCCCTGCTCAGCCCGGAAGCGCGTCAAAACGGCGTCTCCCTCGCCATCGCCTCCCACGACGAAGCCATGATCCAGGCCACCATTGACTACGCGCAAAACAACAGCATCCCACCCGACGCCTATGAATTCCAAATGCTCTACGGCATCCGCCGCGACCTGCAAGAAAAACTCGTGCGCGACGGCTACCAGGTACGCATCTACGTTCCCTACGGCACCGCCTGGTATCCCTACTTCATGCGCCGTCTCGCCGAACGCCCCGCCAACCTCTGGTTCTTCGCCAGCAATCTGTTAAAAAGATAAAAACACCCCCACCTCAATCCTCCCCCCAAAGGGGGAGGAAGCGCGTGTTTCCCCTCCCTTTAGGAGGGGTTAGGGGAGGGAAAACTACCAGACTAACGACTAACCGACTAACCGACTACCAGACTAAGGACTACCCGACTACATGACTAAAATTTCCGAATCCCAACACATTTCCGGCATCTACATCGCCGAACTACAAGCCTTCGGCGACGAACGCGGCCGTTTCATGGAAACCTTCCGCAAAGAATGGTTCCCCCAACGCTCCTGGGACATCTTCCAGACCAATCGCTCCGACTCAGCCCAGGGTGTCCTGCGTGGTCTGCATTACCACCACAACCAGGTAGACTACTGGTACGTCGTCAAAGGCGCCATCCGCGTGGGTCTGGCCGACATTCGCCCAAGCTCGCCTACCTTCAAGCAAACCCAAACCATCGAAATGAGCGAAGAGAACAACATTGGCCTTTTCATCCCGTGCGGCGTGGCTCACGGTTTCGTCACCCTCACCCCCGCCACCCACACCTACATCGTCGATGGCTACTACAACGGCGGTGCAGACGAAAACGGCGTCGCCTGGAACGACCCAGACCTGAACGTGGCCTGGGGCGTAGAAAATCCCATCGTTTCCGATCGTGATGCCGCCAACCCGTTCCTACGCGACATCGCGCCAGAAAATTTACCCAAATGAGCTTGCAGTAAAATTGTCATTCTGAACGGAGTGAAGAATCCTAAACGAATTGTTCAACAGAACCTCTGGGATGCTTCGTTTTACTCAGCATGATGGGATTACGATTTATTATGCGCAGAATTCTAACATCAGCCCAACGCAGATTTGCCATCAAACTGCTAGGCATGAGCCTCATCATTGCCATCGTCTATGAACTACGACTCATCGCCATTTACCTGCGGCGCATGTGGCGCCAGCCACGCCTCATCGACCCACGCATCATTGCCAAGGCGACGACGTCTGAAAAAATCAAGGAATGTGGCTACCGCATTGCTTTGGCAAATCTGCAAGGCGGCATTGAAACGCGCCATCTGGCAGATGGGCGGGAGTTCTCTGTGCTGTGCGCTGGTATCCGCAACTTCCGGGAGCCGTGGGCGCGTGATTTTGGCTTTGCCAGCTATGGCCTGTTGGCGGCTGGTGAACTGGCGACTGCGCGTGAAGGGCTTGAATTGTTCTTCCACCTGCAACGGGATACCGGCCAGTTTCCGGTTAAAATTCATTCCACCAGTATTGCTGACCGCTACATACATTCTCTTTTTGACCGCGAACAGCCCATCTACAATCCCATCAAACCCAAATATATCACCGCCCACAATACAATCTCGCTGGATGGCAACTGCCTCATTGTCATTTCGGCCATGCGTTACGCCACTCACACTGACGATGATTCCATTCTTAAAACGCATTGGCATGGCCTCAAACAAGCCGTCGCCTGGCTTACCGGCCATGCCCATGCGGAAGATGGCCTGCTCCACCAATCAGCCTTCACCGATTGGGCTGACAGTGTTGGCCGTGTCGGCAGGATTCTTTACACCAATGTTCTTTACTGGAAGGCGCTGCATGAACTGGCATTGGCCGCCGAACGACTGGGTTACGCTGAAGACCATGCCTTCTATGCCGCCAAAGCGCAAGGCATCCACGATGCAATACAGAAACATTTCTGGCGGCCTGATTTGGGCTTTTTTATCACGGGCATAGATTATGAAATTCTGAGCAGCAGCGGCAATACGCTGGCTGTGGCCTGGGGCCTGGCTAACGAGGAGCAGTGTCACATCATTCTCGATAAAATGGCTGAGTTTGGCATGGCCGACCCCGTGCCCACGCGGGTGACTCATGCACCGTATCCTATTAACCTCATCGCTATTGAAAACAGGCTGGGTGGCATTGCTGGCTACCACACGCAAGCGGCCTGGCTGTGGCTGGGAGCGTGGCACATCATTGCGCTGGCGCGGGCTGGTCGTCTTGATGAGGCAGAGGATTTATTGCAGCGAGCAGCTAATGCCATTGTGCGGGATGGTGTGGTGCATGAAGTGTATGGGCAAGACGGCAACCATTTATCCACTTTATGGTACACTTCCGAAGCACCGTTGACTTGGAATGCGGGGATGCTTGTTTATGCCTATCACGTTATTTATGAAGCCAAAAATGAAGCGGATAAACTGGCAAATCTCGGCAAAGATTGCTAACTATTACCCCGTTTGTAGTACGCACTTTAGTGCGGTGACGGACTAAAGTCCGCACTACAAACCAGATTCAGGGAGGACTCAATGAGCAAATCTGGTTTACATATTGCCCATTTTACAAACACTTATTTTCCTGTGATGAGCGGCGTTGTGCGCTCGATTAGCACGTTCCGGCAAGCACAGGAAGAATTGGGGCATACGGTATTTATTTTCGGACAGGAAGCGAGTGATTATACGGATGAGGAACCGTATGTGTTTCGCTATCCTTCGTTTAATATTCCCATCCGCAATTACCCGGCGACGATTCCGGTATCCAACCACATCGATTGGGTGTTGCCCAAATTAAAGCTGAATGTGATTCATGCCCATCATCCAGCCCTCATGGGCAATGCGGCCGCAGATAAATCTGAAAAGCTTGATATTCCATTGGTGTTTACTCACCATACACGTTACCAGGAATATGCACAGTTTATGGCGATACCGGAGGAAATGGTTACAGAACTCATCCAGGCGCAAATGGCTAATTACATGCAAAAATGCCAGCATATTGTGGTACCGAGCGAAAGTATTAAGCAAATGGTGGAGTCGGTTTATGGCATTCAGGAACGGGTGACAGTGATTCCGACTGGGATTGATTTGAAACCGTATCAATCTGTAAACGGCCGTTCTGTTCGCCAACAACGCAAGTGGACTGATGATAAAAAAGTCATCATCTCGGTGGGACGATTGGCTGGTGAGAAAAACTTCGAGACGCTGATCAAAGCATTCGCCATTGTGGCGAAAAAGCACGACGATATTATCCTG
>JACSSI010000005.1 GCA_014879345.1 Anaerolineae bacterium
GATTGACGATTGACGATTGACGATTAGTTTAGTTCGCCGGTGAGTAATGGGTAGAATTCATGGATGTCGAGGCCGGTTTGGCTTTTGTTTTGCAGGCGCAGGCGGATGGTGTTGTCTTTGGTGAGGAAGCGCTGGGGGTCGGGAACGGCCGTTTCCCCCCATACCACGTCATCCAAATCTACCCACTCACCTGTCTGCCAATCCCAGAGCCGCACAGCCGGCACAGGGGCGCTTGTCTGCCCGGATTGCGAAGCCAACTGAACTGCCACATCTGTTACCGCCATATTTGCAAACTGCGTCCAGGGTGTAAATTCAACTTCTACCCAGGATGATTCCGGCATGTAAAAATCACGCACAGATTCACTGTACATATTGTTGCTGCCTAAAATTGTCCAGTTGAGCAAGTCTAGCGGCACGGCTAACATCGTGCCGTTCAAGTCATCTTGCAGCGGGAGTTCCAAAAGATAGAGCGTAGTGCTGGCGGTATTGTGTGTTTGATTCTGAACGGCCGTTTCCAACAACACCTCATCCGTCCAAAACGTCAGCATCAACGTATTGTTCGCTGTCAAACTGCTTCCGGCCAAATACTCATCCTCCAGCGCCTGCAAAAGCATATAACGGGGATACGCTTCCCGATCATCATAATAATTGCTTGTGCCTAAAATGGTAGAGGCATTCTGCATCAAAGGAGAGCCGTAACCAGAAGGATTAAAAGAGAGCGCCCCGGAATTATCCACAGTTCCCACAATTTCCGTTGTCGAAACTGCCTGACCAGGAGCCATATCACCCAATGCAACGGCGTAAGCGCTAATCAACAAGGTGACATCTTCCAATGCCTGATCACTGTCATTGCGCACGCTTGCCGTCAATTCAATATTGCCGTTATTCACCTGCAACGTACCTTTGCCCGTGATGGGCAACATGGGCTGCACACTTTCCGCCACAAACGTTTCCACCCCACTGACATCCACGCGCACATCAGTCAAAACCACCTCGCTGCCGCGTGTAACCGCCTCAACGGATGATCCCCTGCCATCAAAGTTCTCTGTTATCGGCCGGGCCATGCTTGCGGCTGGCAGCACCATGTTGTAACTGCGGCGGCGGGGTGAATAGAGTCCGAGCAGCGTATTGACACGCACATCTTCACTGCCCACTTCACCCACGGCAACCGACATCTGATTGATGATGGTGTCGTTGCCCTTTAACTGGAAGCCTGTGAGATAGGCCGCGCCGCTAAAAAAGATAACGAGGATTGGTATTGTCACCCAGGCCAGTTCACGCCGATTTTTGCGCTTGAGAATGACGTAGTTGAGCGGCCCGATGACGAGGATGTAGATGAGCAGGTAAGCTGCCAACTGCAAAACGGGCGGCATGGCCAGGGTGGGCAGACTGGACACAGCGGAAACGGCCGCCCAACTGTTTTGAAAGCCATCTGACCAGGGCGACAGGGTTGGCACGCCATCAGCCACGTTTGCCCACACGATTTCACTGCCTGCCCAATCAAGCAAGGGTGCCAGACTGGGATCGAGTGCTAAAAAGGTGACACTGCCCTGCCCAAACGGCCGTTGTGCCAATAAAGGCAGCCCATCCTCATGCAGCAGCAGTTCACCATTGGTGAGGCTGCTGGTGGTAACAAGGTAAGGGCCGGGGTCGCGGAATGGCTCGCCGGTGGCGGCTTGCAGGGCGGGCAGATCAGCCATCGTTTCACTGCCGGTGATGGCTACGGGCAGCATGTCGGCCAGGGCGGTGGCTGTTTTTTGCCAGCCTGCGCCGCCAGCAACGACCAGTTGCCCGCCTGTGTTGATCCAGGCTGTTAATGCCGCCACTTGTGCGGCGCTTAACTGTCCGGTATCAACATCATGCAGCACCAGCACATCCAGGCTGCTCCAGGCTGGCGGCAGGTCGGGCAAAGTGTCCAGGTTTAGATAAGCAACGGCCGCTTCACTGCGGTTTCCGGTGACATCTTCCAGATAGTCGAGATTCCCGGGTTCCGGGGTGACGATGCCGTACAGGAGGCTGTCTTTGGGCAGTTGGCGGATGGGATTGGCGCTGGTTTTGAGCAGGGAACGGCCGTTTTCATCCAGCAATTCCACTTTTAAATCCGTGCTAAAGTCAGCGGGATACACATACATCAATACGCGCTTGTTGGATTGAGTGGGCAAGGAGATGGGCGTGTTGTAAACGACACGGTTGCCCGTGGTTGTGCTGCCCTGAACAATGCGCAGCTCTCCTTCAATGGGAGCGCCGTCATTGGCAACGGTTACGATGACGGGCAGTAAAGAACCCGCTTTGTAGTAGCCCTCATAACCAGCCTGTACGCCCATAGTTACACCATTGCTTTCTTGAGCCAGCATGGGCATGACTGAACCAGCAAGGATACTCAACAACACAATAAACAGGACGGGACGCAAAAATAGATGGGGTTTCATGCTTTTTATACGCATAGATTGGGTTATTTGTTCCATACCTTACCGAAATTCAATGCTATAGTCTGCAATGGGCACATCGGGGCGTTGGGTTTCTATCCAGCCGACTGCTTTTTCGAGCAAGCTGTGTAGATGGGCTGAATCATTCCCGACGGCGGCTAAACCGATAACGGCCGTTTGCCAAACATCCTGGCAATCTACCTCAGCCGCCGCCACATTAAACTGGTTCCTCAGCCGCGCCAGAATCGATTTCAGAATTTGCCGCTTCTCCTTTAAGGAAGCAACACCATGAAGCTGTAATGTAATGACACAAGTGGCGACAATCATAATCTCATCTTGAGTTTTGGTTTGTAGTGATAGCTTTTGCAGATTAAGAAAATAATCCGGCCTTACTACCTGAACGTTGATAGTTTAACCGATTCCCAACACATTGAGAAACGCAATGCCCACAATTTGCGTACGGTGTTGATAAGTAGCAGATGAGATTCCTGAGTAGCTGATTAAGCAAACGGCCGTTTTCATTACATCTGCGTAAGAGATTTGTTTTAACTCAGCAGGAACTCATCAAAATCCTTTTATACTGCCTCGTAATAATTTTTATGCGGACGCGCTCATGATTTAGCCGCTGTCCCAAAATCAATTTATACTTAACTTATCTTAGAGAGGGAATATTTCAAATGGAAGAAAAGGAAGCAAAAACAAAAAGTAGCGCTGCGGGAAACGCCTTGCGTAATGTGGCATTGGTGCTGCTCATCATCTTCTTGGTGATGGGTTCAGTGGCGGCTTATGGTGTCATCGCCAGCGTCAACAAAGTTGAGCAAAACGTCATGGGTCCGGTAGAAGATTTGGTGCGCAGCCTGATTGTGCCAGCCACACCAGTCTACATCCCCAGCCCGACCACCATTGTCACCCAAATCAACGATCTATCACGACTGGAAACGGCCTCTATTGAGTTGGAAAAAGTCGTCACTGCCGAGCGTAATACCGATGCGCTGTGGGGTGTTTTGGGCGAGTCTATGGTGTTTGTCGCACACGGCAAAGTGGTAGCTGGTGTTGATTTTTCTGAAATGACAGTTGATGATATTCAGGTGTATGGGCCAGATACGGTGTTGATTCATCTGCCTGCCGCCAAAACATTTGAAGACCTGCCAGCGCTGGACACCGAACGTTCTTACGTTGCCAATCGCAACACGGGCTTACTGGCTCGTCCGGAAAAAGACCTGGAAACAGAAGTGCGCCAGTTGGCCGAAGCGGAAATCCGTAAAGCAGCCAATGAAAGCGGTGTGGTGGAATTGGCAAATACAAACGCGCAAAACTATATGAGCGATTTCTTAATGGGATTGGGTTTTACCAATGTCACCTTTACCGACGAGACCCCACCGCCACCAGATGAAGCGTATGTGCAAGCTGTGCCGAAAGGGTATGTGCTGGTGACGGCTACACCGGAATCTCAGTAGGCAACGAACAGGTTGCAGCAAGTGTGAATCGTAGAGAGGTGACTGGCATATCACAACTGCCAGTCACCTTTTTTGTTAGTCAGTGGGGATTTCATCTGCTGGGCGAGAGCCAGGATCAGGCAAGCCTGAGGTGGAAAGGTGATTGATGACATTTACATCCATTGTGCCTTCGCAGAGAATGTGGCAAGAGAGCCGAAATTTACCTAAATTGTCATTACTTTCCAGTTTTGCTTTTTCGCGGGGATGGTAAGATTGTGGCTCGCCGCTGTTAAAAGTGACGCGGCAGGTGGTACATCTGGCGTTGCCACCACAGCGATGCAAGATATCTATCCCATTGTCTTCCAGTGCATTGACAAGTCGTGTGCCATCAGTAACTTCAAATTGTTTCCCGTCAGCAATAATGGTAGCCATGTTTTCTCCTGAAAATGAAAATAAAGGGTTGCAAAGTTGCAGGGTGTGAAGCTGTTGGGTTACTTTTCAACCTTGCCACGTTGCAACTCTGCTACTACTGATTATGATGTACAATCATACCAGTTTCAATCTATTTTGTCATGATAATGTCGAGGTAAATGTGAGTTTTCCCGCAAAATTTCCAGGTTTGAAGTGGATAACGGCCGTTTACGCCCTCTATGGCTTCTTCTGGATTTCACTCGAAGGGACGCTGGTGGGGGTGACGGTGATGGGGGTGAGCACAACGGCCGTTGTGTTTGCCTATCTTGTGCCGCATCTCCTGGGTGATCGGTTGTTTTCAGCGAAGGGGTGGTTGGGGATAACGGCCGTTTTAGGCATAATTTTTGGTCTCAACAGCGGCATACTCACCCTGTTTTTCATGGTTGTCAAAACCGGTTTACACGCACATGGCCCTGAATTTACCCCACCTGAAGTTGCCTGGATTCTTCAACAAACGCTTTGGTGGACAGTTGTTGGCTTACTGGCCGGTCTTGGCCTGGGAATGGTAACGAGTAAAAGGATGAAGGATGAAGGCTGAAATTCATCTCTCATCCTTCATCTCTCATCCTTCAAGTTTCGCTTCCAACGCTTCCAGTGCTTCTTCCAATTGTGCCTGACGCAGACTTGTGGTCACATCGCCGCGCGTCCGTTCCAAAACAGCGCGCACGGTATCTGTACGGCGGCGCAGTCCGCCAGTGATTGAGTCGTTGTAGTCAAAGGTGACGAGGATGCTGTAGATGGCGTCCATCGTGTCGAGCAGGCGTTCTGCTTCATCGCTGTGGCCGTGGCGGATGATGTCGAGGATGCGGCGGCGCTGTTCCGTAGCCGCTTCTGCCAGACCATTGAGCCAGGTATTGCTTTCAGCGCCGAGTTCTTTTGGGGTGGGTAACGGCCGTTCCCGAATCATGGCATACGTTAAATGTGCTTCCACATATTCCTTGATAGCATCCTGCGTATAGCCAGCGAAATACAGGGCTGGATAATCCACCACACCCGCCACCATTGTCTCTTTTGCCTCACCCAATTCGGCCAATAATGCATCGGCCACTTCCCATTCGCTGCGGTGCATGGCGCGGATAGAACGAGCACACAAACTGATTAGCTTTCGGGAACGTTGATAAGCTTGATCGCGGGCAGTATTAACCTGCTCAAATTCTTCTTGAATCTCTTCTGCTAACCTTTCTAGTTGATCCATATTGATTCCTTTTTTGTGTCCGGTCTCCTTCATAAATGGGAGCGCGGACAGCTTGTCTGCCTTTCGCGGTCTGGCAGACCGCGTTCCCAGGTTTTCATATATCGTGGCTTCGGCGTGAGCTCAGCCGAACGGCGCGTCCCGCTCATGGGGAACGCCTCTATTCTGAATTGTCGCCGCCGTCTTTGTTATCATCATCCGTTTCACCTTGAGGGAAACGGAAAAACTGGTCGGCGATTGACATTGGCATACGAATTTCGCCAAACTGCCGTTCATAATTGCCAATATTTTGCGCCAATGCTTGCTGTAACATTTTGGCATGCATCGGCGACATGATCACACGTGATACGACCTTGCCTCGATTAGAACGGGGTAGTACCTGGGCAAAATCTAATACAACTTCAGCCGGCGTGTGACTGATAAAGGCGACATTGGCGTAAACAGCTTCCAATTCTTTAGGGATGTCGATGCTGATTCGTTTTCCAGGGGCTTTGGGGGGCGTTTGGGGCTTTTCTGATTGGCTCATGGATTGACTCCTATCAAGTTATACGGAGAGACACAGGGGATTCACAGAGATACGCAGAAAAATTAGAGAAAATCTGTGTAGATGGCAACCCATCATCCAATGGTTCACCGTACGGGAATGAAATTTTCGGTAATGATACCTGCAAGCCAGTCAAAGTGCGAAATGACAGAAAACAAGGCTATGATACAATGTGATGGTGTCCGGAAAGGTAGTAAACAAGGGAATTTAAGTCGATGGCGAATTACGAAATTGTAGACCATACTGCGGATTGGGCCTTGCGTGTTTGGGGTCGTGATTTGGCTGATTTGCTCCTCCAGGCAGCGTTCGGGATGAACAGCTTGATGGTTGGGGAGGGTACGCCTCTTGAACTTGTCGAACCGTCTCCTGAACTTGTCGAACCGTCTCCTGAGCTTGTCGAACCGTCTCCTGAGCTTGTCGAAACGTTCCCTGAGCTTGTCGAAGGGTACGGTTCCTCCCGCAGCCTCACCCTCGACGCTGATGACCAGGAGACCCTGCTGGTTGATTGGCTCAGTGAACTGGCCTACTTCGCTGAAATGGAACAACTCATATTCCCACTGATTACCCTCACCAATGTCACGCCCACCCACCTGGATGCTCAAATCCGGGGTGGTATTGTGCCTGAACTTGCCAAACACATCAAAGCCGTTACCTATCACAACCTGGAAATTATAAAGACAGCAGATGGTTTAGAAGCAACGATTGTATTTGACGTTTAACGGAGGCAATGATGGAACGCAAAGACTTCAAGCGTATTAGTCCTTACATTCACGAAATACCCAAAGATTTTCGTCCCGATATGCGCGTTCCGGCCCGGTTTTATGCCGATGGCGAACTGTTGGACATGGCGCTAGGTGACAAGAGCCTGGATCAACTCGTCAACACCGCCACCATGCCTGGTATTGTCAAATATGCGCTGGCGATGCCCGACATCCACCAGGGCTACGGCTTTCCCATCGGTGGCGTCATTGCCACGGCGCTGCCGGATGGTGTCATCTCCCCGGGCGGTGTCGGCTACGACATCAACTGCGGCGTGCGCCTGCTGGCAACCCATCTGCACCGGGAAGAACTCGCGCCGTATCTGAGCGAGTTGGCGACTGTTTTGCAGATGAACTGTCCTAGCGGTGTGGGGCAAGGCGGCAAAATCCATCTCAAAAAACAGGAGTTAGACCAGTTGGTGGAGCAGGGAGGGCAATGGGCGCTCAAGCGCGGGTATGCCACTGAGATGGATTTGGAACGGACGGAAGAAAACGGCCGTTTACCAGGTGCAGATGCCTCAAAAGTAAGTGATCGCGCCAAAAAACGAGGTCTCGACCAGATTGGCACGCTCGGCTCAGGCAATCACTTCATCGAAGTGGATGTGGTAGACGAAATATTCTACGAAAAAGCAGCGCAGCGTATGGGGCTGTTCCCTGGTCAGATTGTGGTGCAAATCCATTGTGGTTCTCGTGGGTTTGGGCATCAAATTTGTACAGATTATGTCAAATCATTCCAGAAATCAATCCGGCAATATGGCATCACCTTGCCAGATCGGGAACTGGTCTGTGCTCCGTTGAGCAGTCCAGAAGGGCAAGATTATCTGGCTGCCATGAAAGCCGCCGCGAACTACGCCTTTGTTAATCGGCAGGTACTGACCTATCTGATCCGGCAAAGCTTTGAGCAAGTGCTGGCAGGCACTGGCGTGCGCGACACTGTTTACCAGATTTACGACATTGCCCACAACATGGCAAAAATCGAAACTCACGAAGTTGAGGGCAAACAGATGGCGCTGTGTGTGCATCGCAAAGGAGCGACACGGGCGTTTGGGCCGGGATCGCCTGTTTTGCCAGATGCCTATCGCGACATCGGCCAGCCCGTGCTGGTGCCAGGGTCAATGGGGACGGCCAGTTGGGTATTAGTTGGCACGGAGAAGTCGATGGCGCAGAGTTTTGGCTCTACCTGCCACGGTGCGGGGCGCACGATGAGCCGCAGTCAGGCCAAGCGCACCATTCGTGGCAGTGAATTGCGAGAAGAATTAGAGGCGGATGGCATTCATATCCGGGCAGGCAGTATGGCCGGTCTGGCAGAAGAAGCGCCCACTGCTTATAAAGATGTAGACCGCGTTATTGAGGTGGTGCATGAGGCGGGGATTGCCAAAAAAGTAGCCAGAATCGTACCGGTAGCTGTTGTGAAAGGGTAATTTTTTAAAGGCAGAAGGCAAAAATCAAAAGGCAGAAAATAAATGGGATAATTCTGCCTTCTGCCCTTATTTTCTGCCTTTATCAGGAGGGTATTGTCGTGAAGCTAGACCAGAGTAATGTTGGTTGGGTAATTACTGCATTTGTATTGGGACTGGTATTTGCAATGGGAGGGATGACGCTGTTTAAGCAAACCCAGCCCGCACCTATTATTATTTCACCGCCGGAGCCAACGCCAACGGCCGTTCCCACAGAAACGCCAGGGCCAGTCCAGGTATTTGTGAACGGGGCTGTCAGGCAAGAAGCCGTTTATACGCTGCCAGCGGGCAGCATGGTGCAGGATGCCATCGAGGCGGCTGGTGGATTTGCTGACGATGCCAATGTTGCCGTTGTCAATTTGGCACAGCCGATGTTTAATGGGGCGCAGGTGTATGTTCCCTTTAATGCGGAGAACAGCGCCACACCAACGGCCGTTATCTTCACAGAAGCCGAATCGGAAAACGGCCGTGGTCAACAAGCATCATTATCAGCAGAAGGACTCGTCAACATCAACAGCGCCGATGCCGCCCAATTAGAAACCTTACCGGGTATCGGAGCCAGTACCGCGCAGAAAATCATCACCTTCCGTGATGAAAATGGCAGCTTTGGCACCATCGAAGAAATTATGAACGTACCCGGCATTGGTGAAGGCAAATTCGAGCAGTTGCGCACGCTCATAACAGTTGATGGCAATTGAGATAAACTTATTCACAAACTATGTCTCACGATAATTTACTAAACGTAACCGCGGCCAGGATGTGGAATGTGCCATTTTCATTTTTTGCCCGGAAGCCATTCACCTTGCCGGAAAAGGCCATTATTTTGCAGCCTTGTTGTCTCAGCCAGATCATGCTGACGACGCCGCTGCTGGCTGCGTTGAGCAACGCCTTCCCTGAAACACGCTTCGACTGGCTGGTGAGCGACTGGGCGCGTCCGGCCATTGCCGGCAATCCACGCCTGACTGAATTGGTTGACTCTGGTTCTGTGAATATCAAAAGCGGCGGTTACACGCTCCTGCGTGAGCTGGCGCAAAAGCTGCGAGAAGAAGCATATGACACCTGCATCGTCCCTAGTCGCTCTGGGGTGATGGCACTGCTGCCCTGGCGGGCTGGAATTCCACAACGCATTGGTCTGAACGTAAACGGCCGTGGCTTTGCCCATACCATTGCCGTCAAACCCGCAAAAGCGGTGCGTCATGCCTCTGAGGTCTATCTTACCATTGCGGAGGCGGTGGGCATTAACCTGACAGAAGGAAAACCGGTGGGCATGGAATTTTACCCGCCAGACCTGGATCGCACGCGCATCACCCGACGTCTGGTTGAAGACCTGGACTGGCTTGGCGATCAACCATTGATGGTTCTGCATCCCGGTGGTGCAAGCAATCCTTTGGAAACGAATCTGCAAAAACAATGGCCCAGCGAACGGTTTGTGCGCTTGGGGAACTATTTAGCACGCAAATATAATGCGCGTATTGTGCTGGTGGGGTCAAAGGCGGATAAGTCATTGGTAACGGCCGTTTCCGGCATGATGTCGAATGCGGCGGTGGATTTAGCGGGGCAGTTGAGCCTCGGCGAATTGGGTGCATTATGCGAGGTCGCCGACTTGTACGTGGGCAATGATACCGGCCCTACTCATGTGGCCGCCGCAGTTGGCTGCCCGACGTTGGCTATCTTCGGCCCCAGCAATCCTGCCTTCTCAAAGCCGTATGGCACGAAGGGCAAGGTCATTGCTTTGTGGAAGGAATGGGATGGAAAACGGCCGTTTACCTGGGACAACGGTATCATGGTTGAAGAGGCAATTGAAGCGGCAAAAACATTGATCAAATGAACTTGAAATTGCCTCAAATTGCTGTTGACACAACTGATGTTCTTTGATAATATTTCCCTCGCTCTAACAAAGGGGGCGTGGTGCAGCGGTTAGCACGCCGGCCTGTCAAGCCGGAGGTCGCGAGTTCGAATCTCGTCGCTCCCGCCTAGAGTTTTTAATGGGTCAACTGAGAATTCAGTTGACCCATTTGCGTTATAATCCAATATCAAGCGGTAATGAGCCTCTTAAAGGATACTCCTATGCTCCAGAACACAACCTCCGTCCCCGACAAACATGGTAAATTTGGCCCTTATGGTGGTCAATTTGTGCCGGAAACTCTCATGCCTGCCATCGAAGAACTGATTCAGGCGTATGACGATGCCCGTAACGACCCAGCTTTTATGGCTGAGTTTGACTATTTGCTAAAAAGTTACGTGGGACGGCCGTCTCCCATTTCTCACGCAAAACGGCTCAGTGCCGCCCTCGGTGGGGCGCAAATCTACCTTAAACGGGAAGACCTTAACCATTCCGGGGCGCATAAAATCAACAACGCACTGGGTCAAGCCTTGCTGGCAAAGCGCATGGGCAAGCAGCGCATCGTGGCTGAGACGGGCGCGGGACAGCATGGTGTTGGTTCAGCGACGGCGTGTGCGCTGCTGGGGTTGGAGTGCATCGTCTACATGGGCAGCGTGGACATTGCCCGCCAGCAGCCCAATGTTTACCGCATGAAACTGTTGGGCGCGGAAGTTGTGCCGGTGGAAAGTGGCAGTAAGACGCTAAAAGATGCTATCAACGAAGCCATCCGTGATTGGGTGACGAACGTAGACAGTACCCATTATTTGCTCGGTTCTGTGCTGGGGCCGCATCCATACCCGATGATGGTGCGGGATTTCCAGAGCATCATCGGCATTGAAGCGCGGGAGCAACTATTAAACGAAGTGGGGCGACTGCCGGATACGATTATCGCCTGTGTCGGTGGTGGTAGTAACGCCATGGGCATTTTCCACGCTTTCCGCGAGGATGAGGCGGTGGATCTCATTGGCGTAGAAGCAGGGGGTGAAGGCATTGCCAGCGGCAAACATGCTGCCCGTTTTGCTGATTTGGCTATTTCACGCATTGGGGTGCTGCATGGCACGAAGAGCTATGTGATGCAAACGCCGGACGGCCAGATTATGGAGACGCACAGCATTAGTGCTGGACTGGATTATCCCAGTGTGGGGCCGGAACATGCGCTGCTGCGCGACCAGGAACGAGCCGGTTACACCTATGCTACAGATGAAGAGGCGCTGGCTGCTTTCCAGACCTTATGCAAGACGGAAGGCATCATTCCGGCACTGGAATCGTCTCATGCCATGGCAGAGGCGATCAAACGAGCGCCCACAATGCGGCCGGATCAAATTATTTTGGTGAATTTAAGCGGCCGAGGGGATAAGGATTTGGACACGGTGATGAGGGCGCTTGCGCTTTAAGGGTGGCAAGGGGGCAAGTGGCAACCCTGCAACCCTGCTAACCTTGTGCCAACCACCACTCTGCGTTGGGCATCTGGCTGGCGCGAACGGCATCATGCACAGCCTTAATATCCATAGGCAGCCGGTGAAAATGGATAGAAATGATGCCATTTTGGTATTCAATGATGGCGTATTCTGCCCAGGGGGACAGGGTGGGTAATTCTTCTGGGGGCGGCTCGACAAAACTATTGCCGACGCTGCCGGGGTTGATGAGTAAGCTGTTGTGGTGTTTACGCAGCATTTGAATGTGTGTGTGTCCCCCAGCCATGATATCAGCGTGGGAGCCTTGCAGATACTTATCTACGGTTTCTATCGGTGTGGTGTGGATGATGATGTCTGTGTTGTTTTGAGGGGTGGCGTGGAAACAGAACAGTGTTTTATCTTCCCCTAGATTTAGTTCATACGTGGGTCGGAAGGTTGCCAGGAAGGCGATATCTTGTAAATCCAATTTTGAAATAGTCCATTCCAAATTAGCCTGAAGGGTGTGATGAATGTTGTAATCTGCGGATCTTTCCGGCTGTAGGACGGCTGCGTCATGGTTGCCTTGTATAAAGATGCAATCTAAGGTTTGCAAGGTTGTTATGACTTCTTTTGGTTGGGGGCCAATGGTGGCTACGTCGCCCAAACAGATGAGCGTATCGGGTTGGCGGCGTTCTATGTCATTGAGAACGGCCGTTAAGGCTACGTGGTTACCATGAATGTCAGAAATCAAGGCAATTTTCATAGTTAGTCCTTGTTTGCCAGGTTATATCCAGGTGATTTTTTAACTTGATCGCTATCTTTGACAAGGTAAGTAGGCATCCAAGCCACACCGAATAATTCTGCGTGGATGTCTTTTTTATAAGGAGTAACCATAATTTCTGACGTATCGGCGATGATGTCGGCCCATTTAGCCTCAACTTCTTGCAGGGCAGCCTGCATTTCACGTGCCATTTCGTCTAGTTGCTCTTTGAAATCGGAAATGGTTTCAATGGATTCCTCAACATCTTCTTGTGCTTTGCCTGTCATCCGTCGTTTTGTCATGGATGACGAGATTGATTTTTTGCGACGGCTGAACAGGCTCAGGAATGTTTCGGCGTGGGCTGCCATTTCCTGTTGTTTACGCCGTGCCAGGTCGGCCTCGTCTTCACGCAGTTCTCGTTCTTCCTGTGCCAGTTTTGTTTCGATGCTCTCAATTTTCCTTTCGTAAAGCGCTTCAACTTTATCCAGTTCGGCTTCTTTTTGATCTTCGGCTGCTTTTTGGCACATTTCTTCAAAATCGGCTTCGTTGATGTCTGGGCCAGCATATACTTTGAGGGTTTCGTTGGCTTTGACGGGAACTTCAATTTTACGATAGACCCAATCGACAAAATCTTTTTCCAGGGCGCTGATGGTTTTGGCGTCGTTTAAGGCGCCTGTCAGGGGGCTAAAGCGGGCGTTTGGTTCGGGGATGCGTGCTAAATCGCGCGGATCGATGGCTGCCGTTTCGTGCTCTTGCCACCGTACTATACTGCGCTCATCTGGCTCTGGGATAACGGCCGTTACCTTCAGCACCATGTCCAATGCATACTTTTGGTTCAAAACGCGCACGCTCGCCTGAGCCAATAACACCGGATAGTAGAGCAAGCCCACCGATTCTGCTCCTCTGTTTTCAGCCATAGACACCGGCATGAAATACTCCGCCACCCGTTCAGGAACAGCCGGCCGTGTTTCCGAACCGGGCAAATCTAAAGTCGGAGAGCTAGAGATTGGAGATTGGAGATTGGTAGCTGAAACAGCATCGTTAATAGTTGATTGTTCACTGTTCTCAGTTGACTGTTTCCCAACTCCTGCCAGCTTATTCAACGCTGGAATCTGTATTCTTGTGACAGGCCCTGCTAAATAATTCATTGCCCAGCGGGTTTGGAAGAGGAGAGGTTGCTTCTCATGCACGTTCCGCAGCAAAAATACCCGTTTGCCAATGGCCGAAATGAGATGGTCATACGCCTGGCGGTCAAGCCCGCCGGGTGTGGCTGAAGCCAAACCATCTAACAGGCGTTGTTTGTCCTGGTCTGTGCCTAGTTTGCCGATAAACCAGGTGCCGGCATTAGACAGCGCCTTATAGTCAATATCGACAGGATTTTGTGTGGCTAAAACCATGCCAACGCCAAAGGCGCGGGCTTGTTTAAGCATACGCAGCATCGGTTCTTTAGAGGGTGGGTTGCCCACTGGCGGCAGGTAGCCAAAAATTTCGTCAAAGTAGACCAACGCACGTAAGGATGTTGTTCCGTTTTGTGTGCGCATCCATGATTCTACGGCTGAATACAGCAGCGTCACAAAAAACATGCGTTCTGCTTCTGGCAGGTGAGCGATGTAAAAAATGGTGTGGCGCGGCTGCCCGGATGGTGTGTACAACAAGTTTTGCACAGCTAACGGTTCCCCTTCAATCCAGGATTGGAAAGCAGGTGAGGCCAGAATGTTGTTGAGCAGCATCGCCAGATCAAGCCGCTCTTTTTCAGGGAAGAAACGGTCAATATCGAATACGCCTAATTTCTCAAAGGGAGGGGATTGCGTTTGCATGATTAACTCGCCCAAATTCAAATCTTTGCCCTGGCTCCAGGCGTTTTCGAAGATGTTGCACAGCAAAATATGTTCCCGTGACCGTACTGGATCAATATTCTCAAGCCCGATGAGACTCAGCAGGGCGGTGACAGTTCCTGAAATTTGTTCGCGTAGCAGTTCTTTGTTGTCTGTCCAGGGAATGGTTGGGGCGGCTAACGAGGCCAGGATGCTCAGTGTTAAACCAGCGTCCGAGCCAGGTGTGTAGATGGCAAAACGCACACTATCATTGAGCGCCTGGATGCGTTCCGGTTGGATGTCCCAGTTGGCGAGGCCATTGCGCCATGTGGTGGCGGTGTCTGCGGCAGCCTGTTCGATTGTTTTGCTTTCCCGCCGTGCTTCGTCTGCGTTGATCCAGGGCTGGAAATCTGCGGGCAGCAAGTCGGGGAAGTGCAGGAGGGCGTTGGTAATATCGCCTTTCGGATCGATCATGAGTGCGGGTATGTTGTTAAGCGCCGCTTCTTCCAGTAAATCGAGACAAAGGCCTGTCTTGCCGGAACCAGTCATACCGACGACAACGGCGTGGGTGGTTAAATCATCGGCATTGTAGAGAAGGGGGGTCTGGCCTGTTTCGCCACTGGTGGGGTCTGTGATACGGCCTAGGTAGAATTTCCCGTTGGTATCTTGCATGAAATGTGTCCTCCATGCGAAAGGATAGCGTAAAAACGGCCGTTTTACCAGAGCCAAGTCATGAGGGGGTGGCGGTATTTTCGGGGATGTGGCTGCCAGTTTTTGCTATCTGCTTTAGAAAGGGTACACTATTTTAGCTACTAAGTTTCTCGAGAAAGACCTGTCAGGTTTGGCCTGATTAGATAGTTATCTCTCGAGTAAACCTGACAGGTCTACCTGGGTAGTTATGGGAAAATTATGGCTGTTACACCGCAAGATCGCATAAACGGTAGTTCTAAAAAAACCGCGCAATCATCTGAAATTAAGGTGACGCCGCCTGCCCCTGCCGGGAGTGAGGCGTGTCCTTATATTGGCCTGGAAGATGATCCGGGTACACGGCTTTTGTATGTGGCTCCTGTGGCTTTTTGCCATCGAGCGGAACCGGCTGGGGCTGTTGACTTGAACCATCAACAAGCATATTGTCTGGCTTCGATGCATATGTTGTGTCCTGTTTTTATGCGGCCGGAATGGGATGTTTTGCCAGCAGCCTTGCAGTATCAGGAGCCTGAATCTCCGACTGCCAGGAAGCGTTGGTTTTGGCTCGCGGCGGCTTTGCTGGTGCTTGGGTTGATAGTTGGTGGCTGGTTGATTGGGGGAAACGGCCGTTTCCCGACCATCGTTGAAACCAAACCAGAAGCAAACGTGCCTGTTATCGCTGTGGTTTCTACGCCAACCCCTACCCCCACTATGGTTGTTTCACCGACGACTGTGCCTACGAAAACGGCCGTTCCCACTGTAACTGCCAGCGCTACGAACACCAACACCCCTGCACCCACTGCCACCGCTACTGCCCTGCCCACTGCCACCCTCGTACCCACCTACACACCAAGACCCGCCACATTTACGCCGCTACCACCCACGGAAACGGCCGTTCCGCTGGTGGAGGCTGTGGTGAACGTGCCCTTCTTGAATGTGCGTTCTGGTCCGGGGATCGCTTATGAACTCATCGCTACCATCGCCGAAGGGGATCAAATTGAATTAACCGGGCGCGTATCTGACGGCAGTTGGTGGCAGTTTTGTTGTGTGAATGGCGAACCGGGGTGGGTCATTGGCGAGGCGGTTGACATGCCAGAAAACGCGGAAGCGCTTGTACCCCGGGCAAACCGGATTCCGCCGCTGCCTACGCCAGACGTTGAACCCTAAAATCACCTTTTAATCAGCTAACAATTTATCCAAATCGTCAGCCACCTGTTGTAAGGAGGGGTAACGCGCAAAGGCATGGGGGAAAACGGCCGTTTTCGTTTCCCCATTTGGTATCGCAATCACCTTCATGCCAGCGGCGCTGGCAGCCTGGCAGCCTGGCTCTGAATCTTCCAGCGCCAGGCAGGTGGCAGGGTCAATGCCCAGTCGTGCGGCGGCTAACAGATAGATGTCGGGGGCGGGCTTGCTGTGTGTTACCTCATTGCCAGCCGCAATGGCGTGGCAATCAGCGGTTAAGCCGAGCTGCGCCAAGATGATTTCAGCATGGTCACGAGGACTGGAGGTAGCAACCGCCCAGGCAATTCCCCGTTCTTTGATGATGGCTTGCAGCGCCATCAGCCCTGGCATCGCTGGGATTCCCTGCGCCCGAATCTGGTGGAAAACATCGGTTTTTTGTTTGGCGAGTTCTGCGGCCGTCATAGGCAGCGGATATTGACTTAGAATAAATTCGGCAGAATGGTCTGTGCGGTGGCCAATGATTTGAATGTTTACAGCATCGGTCATTTGGAAGCCGTGTGCCTGCAAAACCTGATTCCAGGCGTTGCGGGACAACGGTTCACTATCGACCATAAGGCCGTCCATATCGAAGATGATTGCTTGTCGTTGAGGCATAAAAAAATCCTTTGGAAAGTGGAATGGATAATTGACGAAAGAATGAACCTATCATTCGCGTAAATTAATCAGCGGTTTGGACTGAGATTTAGCTAACCGCAGGTATATTTCATCAGAAAAATGAAGCAAAGCCAAGATGTGCAGCAATTCTCAATTTGTAATTAGAGCAGCAATGTTGGGCGGAACATCTCCCTCATCTTTCTTTTCTGCCCCATCAAAGGCAGTGAGGCTGCATGATAGCAACGATATTGAGCGGTTTCAGCAACCTTTTTGCGTAAAATTTCAGGAATATGGGGCGAGGCACGACGTTATCCGTTTTGGATTGGCACTTTGTAACCACGTCGGGCTAACAGCAACCAAGCAAGGGATTGCCGCACGAGTAAATGGCCGTACTCGTCTTGAAGCGCTTTTAATTGCGCGGCCTCGTTATCATCTAATTCATCCGCACTTTGCGCTAACAAGAGCGATTCCAGCGTAGTTTGTTTTTCGGAAGACAGATGGCTTTTTGCAATTTGCCACAAATCGGCATCATTGAGTTGGGAAAGCCGTGCCAGTTCATCCGCTTCCTCAGGTGGCACATCATCTAACGGAGGCAGCGTATATGCCAGGCTATCTTGCAAAATTTCGGACAACGGCCGTTTCATGGTAAATGCCAACTGATTGGCAGAACAATAAAGGTGTTCTGGTAGTTGCGTGGTTACATTTTGTGTACTCATCTGGCCTTCCTTTTTTAGATTGCCCACATTATACACAACTTTAAACCGCACCCCTTTTTAATTTGGGCCTTGACAAATAAAATAAAAAGTTTACACTGTTAACTAATTAAACATAGTAAACAAAATTAGCACTGTTAATAAACTTATGGCAAAAACAAGAAGAGAGCGCGTCCGCGCTGAAACCACTATAGAAATTAAAGAAGTTGCCCTGCAACAAATGGCGCAACAGGGTGCAGCCAGTTTGTCGTTGCGCTCCATTGCCCGCGAAATGGGCATGTCGGCACCGGCCTTGTACCGCTATTTCCCAGATCGGGATGCGCTGGTGACGGCGCTGATTGTCGATGCCTACAATTCGTTGGCAGATTCGTTGGAAGCGGCAAATGATGGACAAGATGTGGGGAATTATAACGGCCGTTTCCGAGCCGTTGCCCAAGCGTATAGAAACTGGGCGCTCGCTCATCCCGCCGAATATGCGCTCATCTATGGCACACCGATTCCTGGTTATATTGCACCACGAGACGAAACAGTCATGCCGGCTGCCCGCACCAATCTTGTTATAGGCTTCATTCTCAACGAGGCGGCGCAAGCGGGCAAGCTCACGATTCCTGACGCCTATTTTCATGCCTCGCCTGATTTACAGGCAGTGCTGGATGAATTGGCGGCCATGATTCCCGAAGAGGACGTGCTGAGCGCTGGGGTTTTGCTAACCATTTATATTTTTAGTCGGCTGCATGGGCTGGTCTGGGGCGAATTGGATGAACATTTTGCCCCCAAAATTGCTGATTCCGGCGAGTTGTTTGAGATTGAGATTTCTGAAATATGTGACCGATTGAAGCTATGAAGATAGAGGCTTGAGATAGAGATAGAGACCACTCTATCTCTATCTCAACTCTCTATCTTGAGTCCACAATCACCCAAATTTTATAATTATTTTGCGCCCATCTGGTGCACCTGACGGCCGTTTATTGCAGGCAACGGCCGTTCTATTAAATATGCCTGTTTATGGAGAAAATTATGTCAACTTACACAATAAACGAGAAAACCGTTGCCACTCAGGAACGATTCGTCCTCACCGGAAAAGAAAAACCGTATACCCTGCAAGCCATCACCGAAGCACTGCCAGAGCCAGCCTCTGGCTACGCTCGTGTCAAGGTACAAACCGCTGGCGTCGCCTATGCCGATGTGATGGTACGCAAAGGCTTGTATCCCGGTGCGCCCAAGAACCCGATGACGCCTGGGTATGATATTGTCGGCACGGTGGAGGCGCTGGGCGCAGGTGTGTCTGGCTTGGAGATAGGGCAGCAAGTGGCGGCCGTTTTGCCCAAGTTTGGCGGGTATGCCCAGGCTGTGTGTGTGTCTGCGGAACTACTGGTTCCCGTGCCAGATGGCTTGGAGCCGGTGCAAACCGTCAGCATTATTCTGAACTATTTGACGGCGTACCGTATGTTACACACCACAGCTCACGCCAAAAAGGGCGAACGGCTGCTGGTTCACAGTGCGGCGGGCGGTATGGGTACGGCGCTGCTGCAATTGGGCCAAATTGCTGGACTGGAGATGTATGGCACGGCCTCCAAAGGCAAGCACGACATCGTGGCAGCCTACGGCGCCACACCCATCGACTACAAACACGAAGATTTCGCAGCACGCATCCGCGAACTAACGGCTGGCGAGGGCGTGGACATTGTGTGCGACCCCATCGGTGGCGAGACGACTACCAAGTCATACAATTTACTGCGGCGCGGCGGGCGACTGGTGAATTTTGGCTTTTTGGATGCGATGGATAAGGGGATAACGGCCGTTGCGGCCAGCATCGCTCGCATTTTCCTCACCAAACTTAAACCGGATGGCAAACAAATCGACATTTTTGGTTCCCTGCCCACCATCGCCGCCAAAGAAAACGGCTGGTATCGGGAGACGCTGACTGAACTGCTCGACATGCTCAAAAACGGTCAGATTGAGCCGGTAATTGGCAAAACAATGCCGTTGACCGAAGCTGCTGATGCGCTGGATTTGCTGGAAAACGGGCAAGTTCAGGGCAAGATTGTGCTGGTGGCCTAGTCACGTAAAGCGTGATAGGTGAGCGCAATTTTTCACCCATCACGCTTCGGTTACTAATACTTTGTCCACGCGTCGCCAGTCCATGTCTATCACTTCTATTTTTATTTTTTGCCAGGTAAAGGTATCCCCGGCTGCCGGGATACGCCTGAGGTAGCTCATGACAAAGCCACCAACAGTCTGGTAGTAGTTCTCTGATTCTTCAGGCAATTTACTGATATTGAACAACTGCTTGAATTCTTCAATGGGCAGCTTGCCATCAATTAACCAGGAGCCATCTGCGCGGCGAACGGCCGTTGGCTTTGCCGGGTCTGCCACTTCTGGCACATCTCCCACAATGGCTTCCAACAAGTCCATAAACGTTACTAACCCTTCCACGCCGCCGTGTTCATCGGTGACAAAAGCAATTTGGGCCTGGGCTTCTTTAAAGCGCTCAAGCATCTGATACACTGGCAAACCGGAGGGAATAAACAGAGCTGGCTTCACCAGCAGTTCCAGGTCGGTTAAGCCACCAGCCAACATGTTTACCAGCAAGTCTTTGACAAAAACAAGGCCGATGATGTTATCCAGGTCACCACGAGCCACAGGATAGCGGGAATGAGAATCAGCACTAATTTTGGCTTTGATAGTTTCCAGGGAATCAGCTACGTTTAGCCACACAATGTCAGTGCGATCTACCATTAAATCGTTGACGTGCAGGTCGCCTACCCGGAACAATTGCTCCACAATTTCTCCTTCTATTGGTTCTACCACGCCGTCCTCGGCACCTTGTTCCAGCATCATCTGAATTTCAGCCTCGGTAACAGCCGGTTCTTTAGAGGGGCGAACACGCAGCAGGCGCATGACAAACTGTGTAGAGAGGTTCAAGAAACGGACGATGGGGTGGGCGAGCCAGGCCAAACGGGTCATGGCGGGTGCAATGCGACCGGCAATGTTTTCTGGTGCATTCAGGCCAATTTGCTTGGGTGCCAGTTCACCCAAAACCAGAGAGAGATAGGTGATGAGGATAACGGCCGTTACCTCCGCCACCTCAAACGCATACTTGCCAACTACTGGAATATCCACCAAAAGCGGTTCCAACAGAGCCGCAATTTGAATACTGCCCACAGCTCCCATTAAAATGGCAACCAGGGTAATACCAATCTGAATGGTCGCCAGAAAATCTTCTGGCTCGTTGGCCAGCGCCAGGGCAGACTGTGCCCCTTTGTCGCCATGTTCTGCCCGCAGTTTCAGCCGCGCCTTCCGTGCGGACACCACCGCAATTTCTGCCATGGAGAAAAAACCATTGATAAGAATAAGAATGAGTAAGCCAAACATGAATATGACTCCTGAAAAAGTGACGATATATTTGCGATACCGATTCAACCTCAATTTTCACTTTACAGTTTAGTAGGAACGAAGTGATGCAGCAACCGATATTCAGAGGGAGATAATCTGTATGCACACCAGACGTTAACGCTATTTCGACAGCACATCAGACCAGCGTTAAAATTCCAGCTATGGATCGAATCACCCGGAATCACGCGCTGGCTTTTATGCTGCTGTGCTTACTCATAGCCGCCGCCCTGCGTTTTCACATCCTCCCCCAAGTTCCACCAGGCTTACACTACGACGAAGCCGCCAACGCCATTCTCACCGCTGAAATCAGCCGGGGCGAAAGCCTGCCCATTTTCATTGAAAGTTATACCGGTAAAGAAGTCTTTTTCTTTTATATGGCGGCGGGACTAACACGGCTGGTGGGCGAATCTCTCTTTGCCTTGCGGCTGACGGCGGCGTTTATTGGTCTTTTGACCATTGCTGCCACGTATTGGCTGGGGCGTGAACTGGGGCTGTCGCGGCCAGTGGCATTGCTGGCAGCCACTTTGGTGGCGGTGAGTTTCTGGCATTTGCTGTTTAGCCGCCTGGGGTTTCGTGCCATCAGCCAGCCGCTGCTGCAAGCGTTAACGGTGGCGGCCTTGTTCCGAGGCATCCGGCGAGGGCAGTGGCGCTGGCTGGTTTTCAGCGGCATTTTCCTGGGCTTAACGGCTTACACCTATTTGGCGGCGCGGCTGTTCCCGGTCTTACTGCTGTTGGCATTGCTGCCCTTATTGCTGAACCGAAAACAATGGCAGGTACGCTGGGCGCAGTTGGGGGTAACGGCCGTTACCGCCCTCCTCATCCTCTCGCCACTGTTGTACTACTTCGTCACCCATCCAGCCGCCTTTTGGGTACGCATCGGTCAGGTCGGTACCAGTTCTGATGGCCTGACCCAGTTGGGTGGTTATATCCGCGCCCTGGAGATGTTCTTCCTGCGCGGCGATCCGTATATTCGCTTTAATGTGCCAGACGAACCGTTGTTCAGCCTCATGTGGGGGACGCTGCTGGTCGGCGGCTGGATTGTTATGTTAACTTCTTGGAAGCGCCTGCAAACCGATTGGCAGCGGTCGGCTACCCTGCTGCTGCTGGCCGCACCGCTCATCATGATCTTGCCCACTGCCCTGGCAACCAACGAAATTTTGCCCAGCAATTTACGTGCCATCGGCATGATCCCGTTCCTCTTTTATCTACCAGCCAAAGGGGTAGAAGCCTTGCTTGCAGAGATGGCAAAACGTTACCAGCGGCCACAATTAATGACTCGCGGCTTTCTGACGATCATCCTGGTGTTAATGCTGGTGGAAGGGGTTTACACCGCTCAGACTTATTTTCAGGAATGGGGTAAAGACCCGGCACTTTTTTATGAGACAGATGGGGATTTAACGGCCGTTGCCGCCTTCCTCAACGACCAAAATCTAACAGACCAAACCGTCTATGTTGCCGCCAAATATTATCAGCCGCCCACCATCGCCTACCTGAGCGACGCCTACGGTGCTATCAAATGGCTGCCAGAAAGCAAAGCCCTGGCGCTGCCCGAAGCGGGAGCCGCCCTTTACGTGTTCCCCCACACCAGTCCCCTGCCTGCCTGGGCCGAACCGTTTTTCGCTGGGGCAGAAATCGTGGCTCAAAACGACTCGTTTACCGCCTACCGTCTGGACGCCGCCCCGCCTGTTACGCCGCCAAACGCCCAAACCGTCCACTTTGACAGCGTCGTAACCCTGCTGGGTTATGACGTAGCCGTTGCGCCGGCTGGGGAAACGATGCCCGTCACGCTTTATTGGCGCGTCGATGGCCTGCCCCGTGCCGACTATCTGCCGTTTGTCCATCTGGAAGACAAATGGGGTCATCGCTGGAGCCAGGCGGAGGCGTTTGCCTACCCTGTGGCGCAGTGGCAGCCTGGCGATGTGGTGATACAACGGGTCGATCTGCCGATAACGGCGGGAGCGCCTCCTGGCGATTACCAGGTGCGGGTTGGCTTCTTCAACCCGGATTCTGGAGACAGATTGCCAGTTGTGGATGGAAACGGCCGTTATGCTGGTGACAGTACCCTCATCGAAAAAGCTCCGGTAACAGTCGGTGCGCCACCCAATCCCCTGCCCCAACCACCCATCCCAGTCGGCGACGAAGTGCAGCCCGGCCTAAACCTGTTGGGCTACCAATGGGGCAGCAAAGAATTAACGACTGGCGAAACCCTGGACATTGCCCTCTGGTGGCTGGCAACCAAGCAGCAGCCCCACTTCACCACTCGCCTGGAACTTTATAAACGAGACAAAACCGGCCGTATCTTGGGCGCTGGCACGCCTAACCACAATACCTATCCCTTTGAAAGCTGGGAAACGCCCCAATTCCTTATCGACAACCTCTCCATGCCCATCCCCGACAGCGTAACAGACGGCGAATATCGCATCCTGCTCCACCTCTTCAACAGCAGCGACGATTCCGTCTACAAAAAAGATTTGGGCTGGATAACGGTGACACAGACAGAAAGGAATTTTGAGGTGCCGGAAATGGAAACGGCCGTTAACAGCATCTTCGGCAATGAAATCAACCTGCTTGGTTACAACCTATCACCCAATGCCGATGGTTATGTGCTAGACCTCATCTGGCAAGCCCAAACCACCCCCGCCGCCGATTACACAGTCTTCGTCCACCTGCTCAATCCCGATGGCACCTGCTGCGCCTGGCAGCAAGACGCCATGCCCCGGCAAAACACATACCCCACCAGCCGCTGGCTGCCCAAAGAAATCGTTGTCGATTCCTATCAAATTGTGATCCCTGAAGGAGCGGAACCAGGTGTGTATCTGCTTGAGGTGGGATTGTATAATGGGGAAAACGGCCGTCGCCTGCAAGTGCAAAACGCCAATAACCAAACCAGCGACGCAGTCAACCTGGAGCCGATTGTCATACAAGAAAATTAATGGTCACAATATGGTCACAATTAAGTAAACCGCTGACAGCAAAACACCCTGCCACCCTGCTACCCTGCCACTATGCTACTTTGCTACTTTGCTACTTTAATTACTCATTCCCCCCAATCCAAAACCCCTGATCCGCCGCCGGATATGATCCCAACACCTTCAAAAACGATGCTTTTTTGAGAATCCCCAACATCGCCTCCCGCACTTCCGGGTCATCCTCATGCCCCTCAAAATCCACATAAAACAGATAATGCCACGGCCGGTTCCGTCGTGGCCGTGATTCAATCTTCGTCAAATTCAAACCATGATTCGCCAACTCACCCATCACTTCATACAAAGCGCCTGGCACATGGCGCGTCGTAAACACAATCGACGTTTTACTCGGATCCTGGCGTAGTGGCTCTTCCTTGCCCAACACAAAAAAGCGCGTGTAATTAAAATCCAAATCTTCCAAATTACGCGCTAAAATTTCCAGATTGTAGGTTTGTGCTGCCAACTCACTGGCGATTGCGGCCGTACCGGACTCTGGGTTAGCAGCCAAATCTCGGGCTGCTCCGGCCGTATCATAATAAATCACCGGCTCAATGCCCAGACGTTTCAACGTGCGTTCACATTGGGAAAGCGCCTGGGGATGAGATTTAGCTTGCCGAATATCTCGCAGTTTCGTACCAGCCGGAGCCATCAAACAATGCTCCACACGCACAATCGCCTCTGCCTGCACAGATAGGTCATGATCTACTAGCAAATCGTAAGCTGGAATCACAGTGCCAGCCAGAGAATTTTCCACAGGCAGCATTCCCTTCGAGGCTTCGCCATTATGCAATGCCTCAAAAATCTCAATAAAACTGCGACAAGGCAGCGTGCGTGTATCCGTTCCAAAATGTTGACGTACAGCTTGTTCCGAATATGCGCCGGGTTCCCCTTGGAAAGCAACAATCAATTCTTTCGTCATCACCCACTCTTCCTGTAGGGCGATTTGTATGAACTTTAAATAATTATTCCGGTAATCCCCTCTCCCCAGCCCTCTCCCCAAAAGGGCGAGGGAGCCAGGCCGATCCCCTCTCCTTTTGGGGGAGGGTTAGGGTGGGGGTAAATGGTAGTGATGCGT
>JACSSI010000374.1 GCA_014879345.1 Anaerolineae bacterium
TACCGTTCCTTACCATTTATACATTAGGTTCGTTTCGTGTTTATCAAGACGATATACCGATTCTTGAATGGTCAAACAGTAAAAGTGCTTCGCTGTTTAAATTATTACTTGCTCGCAGAAAGGAAAAAATCGCAAAGGAAGTGTTAATGGATATGTTTTGGCCTGATGCCGAACCTGATGCAGCCCGCAACAATTTAAATGTCACCATCTACAACCTCCGCAAAACTTTGCGAAACGGCTACCACGATTTTTCCCATATCCTGTTCCAGAATGGCTACTATTTGCTAAACCCGGAGATGATTATCTGGGTCGATTCAGAGTCGTTTGAACAAAACGTATTGGCAGCACAAGAATATGAACGTAACGGCCGTTTTGACTTAGCTATCAACAATTACCATGCTGCTGAAGCTTTGTATCAAGGCGAATATTTAAGTGATGATCGATACGAAGATTGGCCTATACCACAGCGGCAAAACCTCCAGAATCAATACCTTAATATATTAGAAAAATTAAGCAGTCATTATTTCAACAATGGTGAATTAACGCTAACAATACGCCTGTGCCGGCAAATTATCACCGTCGATGCTTGCCAGGAAGAAGCCCACCGCCAATTGATGTTAAGTTATGCACAATTAGGGCAACCACACCTGGCCCTGCGCCAGTTCCACCAGCTAAGTGAATGCCTGCAAGAAGAGCTAGGCGTTAAGCCCTCTCCGGAAACCATTCAAATCCTGAACCAAATCCGAAGCCATAACTTCGAGTGATCCTTAAACTTAATTGAGTTTGTTGTGTAATTAAGTGAAAAAACAGTGCTGATTAATTACGCAATGATAAAAAAGTTTTGTGCCAACTGAAATGCGGGCCTGCAAAATGTTCAGCACATTTAACCGTTTCTCTTAAATATCTGTTTTTACAGAAAGGAGTATAAAATGCCTTTTGAAACCCCATATCCCGGAATTCTTGATGGTGAAATCACCAGTGTTTTTGTTCACGAGCATGGGATTGTTGATATTACACCGGACGTAGCTCCAAAAACAATCATTCAAAATGGTGATCCCTGGGCCGTCAGCATCCGGTGGAAAATGAACGGGCCAGATCCACTGCTCTGGCATTTGGTCTCCGGCCATTGGCGTGTGAGCCTTCGCCTGGAATCTATTGGGAAAGGCCCCGAATTTAACCTGAGCGATATGGCCGATCCAGATTGCCAGAATCAGTTTTTGCCCAGTGCAAGTGGCACTTACTCTTGCCACTTTGATGTTCCGGGCGATTTAATGACTGATGCCGAGGTTACAGAAGAAGGCTTGGCCATGAAATTAGTGGTTCTGATCACATATCGGGATCCGCTTGATCATCAAGGTCCAATTGCCGCTTATGAGGAAGGCCCTATTCTTCAGTTTTACGTTGAAGAACATGATGATCTGCCATAACAGCACTTCTTAAGCAACAATTGAAATGTCTGACACAGGAATCGTCTCTTTCATCATGATTGTTAAGAGACGATTTCTGTTTTCAAGTCCAGTTTAAAGAAAAGTCTTACCTATTTGGTGCACAATAGGTTTTGAAAAAGGGAACATAAAATGAGTGCTTTTATTGAAGAATATGATGATTTGTCCGTTATTACTGGGATTGGTGATTCAATTCAGCAACGGCTGAGAACTTCATTGCATGTACACAGCTACGCAGATTTGGCAGCCCTCCCTATTGACACCATAGCATCTGAGCTAAAATCAGATAAATCTATTCCAGCCCCCTTAAAAACCCGCAAAAAAATTGAGCAATGGGTAGTCGAGGCTGATAATCTGGCTAAAACACAAGCCTCTCATGATTCAAAGGCAGCAGACTGGGAACCAATCGATTCTTTCGTGCTGGAATTTCAACGGCAGGTGCGGGCACAAGGTGAATTTGATTTTCGGGTTGTTGTGCAGCATGTTGAACATGATGCAAACGGTCATTGGGATTTCCGAATCGATGAAGAACGAGAAAATTTGTTTAAGTGGATGGAAACTGAGGCTAATCTTGATCAGATTATGATGGCGTCTGTCATCAGAGATGACAAGCAACCTGAGCCAAAACAAACAATAGACGCTCAATCTATTGATTTTTCCTGGAAGAATGATGTGAAGCCCACGCAAATTTCTTTTTCTCAGGGTGGAAAGACTGTAACAACTGCGATGATTGGCAAAGAAGAACGGCCGTTTCTCGCCCATATCCCGCATGAACAACCCCTTGATGTAGAAGTTACATTTGTGCTGCCATTTACACCAACTACGGGGGACAGTTCCCTACGGTACAGCGCCCAATGTCAGATCCATAACCTTTCGCAAGGAATAAAGCCATCTTATATGCAGATGGGTACAACAGAAAACTTTGGCGACGAGCCAAGCATTTCCGCAAAATTATCTGGAGTTTCTCTAGAACCGGGGATCTATGAATTGGGGGTTTTGGTCAGAGGAGAACGGCCGTTAGGGGCAAATTATTTTAAATTCCCGAAATTAAATGTGCTTTGAGGTGTGTTTTTAATCACCAAAGTCCATATCCTTTAAGAAATCATCTAAAGCGCTACGGAGTTCATCAGAAAGGAAAGTGGTGTCTTCAGATTCAGATTTATGTTGTACTTCTGTCATTTGAATTTGAAGATCACCCTTGCGGGCTGAATGTAAGCTGTAACTATCGCCTTCTTCCAATATAAGTTTTTTATAAGGATCCCACTGCATTACAAAGCGATGGTCACATTGTGGGCAGCGCCACTCTTCAACGCCAGAAGAATGTGTTTGTACTAAATTCATTTGATGCTTTTGTTGCTGATTCATATGAGTCTCCACATAACTACAACCAGTTAATCTTGTAATCTTGTTGGTATCATAAAACGGCCGTTTCCACCTGCCTACCACCGTTTAGTACCGTTTTGGCGCGGAACTATAGCCTATTAGTCACAAAACCTATGCAAATCTCAGTAATCGCTTAGAAAACGGCCGTTTCTCACCCCTCATTCCGATTCCGATACAACTCTGGATCAACCTGCCCTGCCATCGCCAGCGCATCGAACTGCCCGCCTAAAAACGTATTGATGCGTTGTGCCTGCGTCATGGGATCGGTGAGAATATCGCTGTAATGGACATAGAGTACCTGGAAATTATCTTGTGCTTGCAGCCATTTCTCCGTGGCAGCCAGGTGCTTTTCAAATAATCCGGCCATTTGATCGTCATCCATCTTGTCGCTGTCTTCACCCCGATTCACCAGCATTTTACGCTGAGAGGCCAAAATTTCATCCATATTGCGGCGCACAAACACAACCTTGTATTGATAATCTGAGGGCAAATATTTCAGCAGTGCTGAGATAACTTTGACTACTTTGCCAACTGCCTCAGCCACCCAGGCTGTATCCCCTTTATCCAGTTGCTTGACACGCTCAAACTCAAAATACCCTTTGGGATTATCCCCATCGGCCTCTCGAATTTCGTCGATCAGGAGCGATAGGCCGCCCGCTTCCAACATCTTCATCATCATAGACGTGCCGGAACGGGGCAGTCCGGACACCACATAAACAGGAGGTTTCTCTTTGGTGCCAAAGAGTTTTTTGAAATAGTTCATGGTTGAATCCTTAACGCATACACAATGTCAGATTGGTCCAATCTTCAAGATTGGACTAATCTCGCTAAGTAACAAAACAAGCGGTTAACTAAAATGTGGTAAGGCACTGTGGTTTATCTTCTGTCCAGAACAACCGATTAACCACATCGGTGTAAGCAGGATCAGAAATTGTGACAAGCCCATATCGTAGCAGTTGCTTAAACGTAACCGCGCCCATCGCCAGCGACGAAAAGTCTGATACATCCAGGGTAATTTCCACATCGTAGTGGGCAGAGGCGAATTGCAGGGCAGAACGGCCGTTTTCAAAATAAACTACCGTGCTGCCATCATTCTCCTCCAGAAACGAGTCTCGTACTGTAATGCACAAACGGCATGTCTGCCCGCCAAAGTCACGGTCGTTCCACGCTTCAAAGAGACGAGGAACGTCCAGTACCCGAAACATGATACCCAGGCCGGTAACGGCCGTTTCATGATTAATTCCAGGCAGCATCACCCCACTGCCATTGCGCGGGTCAGAAAGCAAATAGTGCAGATTTTCATCTTGCACTGTGAGAATGACACGGTTGATCTGGTCTGCTTGTGCATGCAAGAAGGCCAACAATTCATGCATGACCTCCGTTGACTCGTAGATAAACGCCCGCACCAGCATATCATTTGCCAAAAAATTACCATTACCGACCGGTTCAAACTTGAACAGCAAATATCCACGAACCGCATCGCCATCTTTGTAGCCAACCACCCGAAAGGAAACATCTTCAAACACACTATCCCAGGTTGCCGTCGGATAGCTCATCATGCCGTGAGTTTTTGCCTGATAACGGCCGTAACACGCCTTAACAGCTTCCGCCTCAGACGCATCCAAAAACGAAATATGCTCCTTCGTTCCTTTGGGAAAACTGGCAGGGGCGATGGTGTAATGTGTCATTGGTGTACTGTGCCCAAAACCCATCTTTTTATAAAAATCAGGCCGGAACGGGTATAACGCGGTGAAAACAGCCTCCTGTTCCTGGTAGTGCTTCAAAAAATAGGCCACCATATCCCGGGCAACCTTCTTCTTTTTGTGTACTAAATCAACGGACACACTGCCTAGCCCACCAACCGCCACCTCATGCCCGTGCAAGTTCATCGTGAAATCAAACAGGCGCATCACCCCCTTCAGCGTTTCATCTTCAAACAAACCGTAGGAATGTGCATCTGTTTGTGCCAACCCTTTTTCGAGCCGCTCTTTAAGCTGGGCCATTTCTTCGACTGAATTGATCTTCATGCCAGGAAAAGCGTTCGCCGAAATTTTGGCCCACTCATCAAGGCAGGCTGCATCAATTTTTTTTATCGTACGCATTTGCAAACTCCTTAAAATGTGCTGTCCCATTACCGTTGGGCAACGATTGGAATTGTATCCGAAATCAGGTTGTTGACATTGGCGCTAACAACAAACTATAATTTAGGTATGTCTAATTTATATATTAGCTATTAAAAATTCAGCATTAAACCTGGTAGGCTAAACACCATAAAAAGTACCGGTTGATTCCCGGGATGTGGTAAATGTGATTTATTTATAAAGGAAGATTTACTATGATTCTTACATTTTCTGACGAAAAAACTGCACGGGCAACGGCCGTTGGTGGCAAAGCTGCCGTTCTGGCTCAACTATATCAACAAGGCTACCCCGTTCCCGATGGATTTGTTATTGCGGCAGATGCGTTCGGTGAGACGGGTTTGACTGACCCTGTGTGGACGGCCGTTTTGGCACAAATCAATGCATTAAGGCAGGGAAACGGCCGTTCTGCTTTTGCTGTGCGTTCCTCGGCGTTGAGTGAAGACTCAGCCCAAGCTTCGTTTGCGGGTGAATACGAGACCGTACTCAACGTGACAACGGAAGCAGACATCCAAAGAGCCATCCAAACAGTCTACGACTCCCAATTCAGCCAGCGTGTCACCGCCTACCGTGAAGCTGTCACCCACTCGTCATTCGTCAATCA
>JACSSI010000375.1 GCA_014879345.1 Anaerolineae bacterium
TGGAAACGGTTGAATCGTTCCTGGGTATTCAGGTTGATTATTATGCGGCTGTAAATTTTGACGCATTCATCGAAGTGGTTAATCAAATTGGCGGCATAGATATTGAGGTGCCAGAGGCAATTGAGGATGAAACCTATCCTGACCGCTGTTATGGTTATGATCCATTTGAAATTGACGCTGGCGAGCAAGAATTGGATGGTGAAACGGCGTTGAAATATGCACGCACCCGGGCGACGCTGGGTGGTGATGTAGATCGGGCTGGCAGGCAGCAAGCGGTAGTGCTGGCGGTGCGTGACAAGGTTTTGCGGTTAGATATGATTCCGCAGCTTATTGCCCGTGCCCCTGAGATGTGGCAGACGCTGCAAGCCAATGTGCGCACGAATATGACGCCGGAGGAAGCGATTCAACTGGCGCTTTTAGTCCAGGATATACCACGAGGCAGCATCAAAACGGCCGTTATTGACTATGATTATGTCTACCCAGAAACAACGCCCGATGGTCGCCAGGTATTAGTGCCTAACCGCGAAAACATTCGCCTGTTGCGCAACGATTTATTCACGCCCCCTGTCGTGCCTACACCAGAAATCCAGAATTTACCTGCACTCATGGCTGAAGAAGCGGCGCGAGTAGCCGTTTTTAATGGCACTGCCGAATTTGGATTGGCTGGTACGACACAAGCATATTTGTTGTCCCAGGGTATTGACGTTGCTGAAGTTGGAAACGCCGATTCTGCCACCTACCGCACGACTCAAATCATTGATTATGGCGATCACCCAAATACAACCCGCTTCCTGATCCAATTGATGGGCATACCTCCGCTGAATGTAAGCAGTGGCGATACTCCAGAAGGAGATTACGATTTGCTTGTCATCATAGGGAGCGATTGGGCAGTGCCTGAATAAAAACTGCCTGATCATCGAAACCACTGAGGAGATTGATGCAGAATAAAGGCTGGTCGTGCCTGGTAATCGGCTTTTTATGTGTCGCGGTTGCCTGCAAACCAATCACTCCAGAGAATGGAAATACGGTTATAGAACCGGCTGCCACGATGCCTGCCACCGGTATTGCCCAGCAGCCAACGGCCACGAATCGCCTCAAGCCAACGCTCACCCCACCCGCAAAACCAACACCTGCTCCAACTAGTTTCTTATTAAACAACTGGAAAATTATTGGCGATGAAACGTATGGTATGCAAATGGCAATCCCGGCAGATTGGGCAGACATGTCGGGAGATGTTCAGCTCGATACCACCTCGTTAAAAAGCCCCGTTGGTTTAATTAGCCTGCTTGCTGCCAATAATCCCAGAACTGGCATTGCTTTATTAGCAGATAAGGAAATTCAGGCAGGCGCCTTTACTGCCGGTTTGATGACGAATTTAGAGATGCCTTCCGATAACCCCGTAGCAGCTTTGCAGACGTTGGTAGATTATTTGGGAGCTGAAAATCGGATGGTGAGTGAAATTATCCCGGTTGCTGTGAACGGTGTACCAGGGGCATATGTTGATGTGTTGGGTAATCCTGTGCTTTTCCCTGATGGAAACGGACAGAATTTGGTAACACGTATTTATTTATTGGCGCAGGCCGTTGGTGAAGGAGATGAGGCCGGTTTTCAGCCTCTCTTTTTATTTAGCACCAAATTGCCTGATTGGGAACGTTATTTGCCATTTTTTATGCAGATAGTTGATACGATCCGGCTGTTTACGCTGGAGCGAGAAGTGGTGTTGGGTGAAGGCAGGCTGCTTGTGGCTGGTGAGCTTGAGAATGGTGTGGTTACAAACGGCCGTTTAGATTCTGGCGTGAAAGATGTGTGGACATTTTCAGTGGCAGAGCCGCTTTATACCTCCCTCATTCTCAATCCCGCCGCAGACAATCTTGATCTGACACTCACGCTTTTCGACCCGCTGGGGCAAACCATCAACAGTTTTGATAATGGCTTTGCAGGTGATATAGAAACAGCCGCCGATCTGTACCTCACACAAACCGGTGTGTATGTGGTGGAAGTCAGTGATTTTTTTGGTGAAGGGGGTAGTTATCAACTGACGCTTTCTCAGGCCACTGTACCGCAGTTTAGTGGCGGCGGCCATATTGAAGTGGGGCAAGGGATTCAGAGTGAAGTGGGCATAAACGGCCGTCAATATTGGTCGTTTAATGGCGCGGCCGGGGCGCTCATCAGTGTTGTCGTTGAACCCGATGCCAACTTCGATGCCATGCTGACCCTGTTTAGCCCAGAAGGCACGCAGCTCGCCGCTTTGGATGAAGGGTTCAGTGGGGATGCGGAAGTGCTGGCCGGGTTTGAGCTGCCTGTCACCGGCGAATATACCATCATGGTGGGCAGCTTTGGTTTGAATGGTGGCTCTTATACCTTGTCTCTTGATGCCGGTGGGGAGGATACCGCTAACTTTTATGATGCTGGCGATTTGATTTATGGTGATAAAAAGCAGGAGACGTTGCAGATGCACGAGGCACATACCTGGTTTTTTGAAGGTAAATCTGGAGATGAAGTTATTATTGAAGTGGAACCGTTAGCGCCCGCTTTAGACCTGGATGTGTGGTTTTTGGATCAGGATTTGAACCGCCTGGCTGCTCAGGACGAGTTCTTGCAAGGCGAACCAGAAATGCTGCGCACGTTGCTGCCAGCCGATGGTCAATATGTGGTGCTCATCCGTGATTTTAACGGGATACCGGGCGATTATGTGATTCGTTTATCTGCTGTGCCGGTGGCGACACCTGAAGCGCGTGGCATCATCCAATATGGGCAAACGGTGAGCGGGGTGCTGGATATGCAGCATACAGTGGTCTATTATTTTGAAGGCCGCCGCAATGAGACGATTCAGGTGGAGTTGGAGCCAGTTTCGTTGGAAAGTGATTTTGCGTTTGCATTATTGGGGCCAAACGGCCGTTCTCGCCACCAAATTGATGAGCAGTCAACCGGTCATCCTGAAACATTTATCACCACGTTGGATGCGGATGGCTTGTGGGGAATTGTGATCAGCGAGTTCTTTGATGAGGGTGGGGATTACGCGCTAACGATCAACCGTCAGTAAACGTTGTTCAATTAATGATTTTGGACAAAATCAATTCGTACCAAATTTTGATTGCAATTAGAGCGGGTTTGAATGCGGTAGGCGGTGGAAACGGCCGTTCCGTTGGCCGATTCTAACTGTACATTATAGTCTCGAATAATGGGGGAATCGAACAAAAATTGCTCCCAACCCGATGGGCTGTAATCGAGGGCGCTGCCTGCGGCTACCCGTTCATCAATGCCACTGCCCCACACGTGAACCCGATAACTGCCTGCTTCAACTGGATTTCGATTCAAATCTAGCACTTCGCCCGCGACACCCATCCAGCCGCAGCCTGCATTATTGGCAAAATTTTGCAAATAGAAGGGGCTGGTATCTGATTTGGTAAATGGATATTGGGAGCGCGTGGGGCTGGCCGTGGGCGTTGGCCCTGGCGGGGTGATGGTGGGTGTGTCAGACGGTGTGGGTGTCATGGTGGGAGTGGGTGTGCGTGTGGGGAAGGTGGGAACGGCCGTTGGCGTGCCAGTTGCTTGTGGTGTGTTGCTGGGTCTGATGGTGGCGGTTTCTAACGGCGGCTCGGGTGTCCAGGTGGGTTGCAGCGGCGTGGGTGTGGCGCTAGGCACAGTTGGCACCAGTGCCACACTGGCGATTGTGGGCAGCGGTGTAGCCGTTGCCAGTGATTCTGAGAGCTGCGTTCTGATATTATTATTGAGTTGGCCTAAATTTGTGCGGAGTCCGGGCGAGAGAATGAGCAAAGCTACCAGGCCAACAGCCAGGGCTGCAAAGATAAGCAGTGCTGCTGTTAACACGTTCAAACAACTACTAAAACACCCTTTATTAGAATTCTTCTGACTCAATATATTTTTCTTGTCTGTGGCTTAATTGGTGTCGATGAGTAGTTCGATGGTAGCCTGGTCCCACAGGTTGCTTAACCAGGTTTGGAATGTTTGTTGGAGCAGATTGTAGCGTAGCTCGGCGGTTAACGGCCGTTCCATATCCCGTTCTATTAACTGCACCAGGTAATAAGTGGTTTGTCCCGTTTCGCTGTCAAGCACGCTGATGACCTCGCTGATGTCGCCCGGTTGTTGGAGGGCAAAGGCAGCAGTTTCAACTTCTGGGACGAGCAGGGAACCTCGAGCAAAAAAGCCCAGTTCACCGCCATTTGGGGCGGTAGCCTGGTCCAAAGAGTTTTGTTGAGCGAGAAAGGCGAAATCGTCGCCGGCTGTGGCTCGTTGGTGCAAGGTTTGCGCCAGTTCGGCATTATCGACCTGGATGTAACGGGCATTCACCTGTTCGCTGGTGGCTGCGACATCAGCCGTCACGCGATCCCGCATTTGGCCGATAACGAGTTCTGCGGTTAACGTGTCGCGGAAATCGGCTTCCGTCCATTGGTTAAGGGCCAGCCATTGACTGAATGGCTCTGCACCGCCAGCGGCCGTTTGTAATTCAGCCATTTTTTCATCGACCATTTCTGGCGTGATGACGAGTCCCTCAGCTTCTGCGGCCTGGGTGATCAACTGTTTCTCGATTAACGCTTCCAGCACGATGTTTTGATAACTAGTGCCTTCCAGACTGTTGCCCAGTTGGGCTTGCGCCTGTTCATATCGTGCCAATTCTCGTTCGTAATCAGAGAGGGTGATGGTTTGACCATTGACTGTAGCTGCTAATGGTTCTGTGGGGGTGGCAGTGGGGGGAACGGCCGTTTCTGTGGGCAGTTCCGCCGGCATATCTGTGGCGACGGAACCATTTTCAGGCACAACAGCCACGGCGGCCTCAGTTGGTTGGGGCGCAGGCGTATCGTCGCCGCCACAGGCTGCCAGGAAGATGAGGGTGAAAATGAGTGCAAAAATTACCGTTCGTTTTATCATGATTGTTTGCAATAAAATGACATAATGTTATGCCGTTGAATCTTGGCGATTATACACAGGCATCATGAGAGGGCAAATGCCGCTGGTACTATTTATTTGTTTACTCAGCTAAATCAACCATAACAGAAGAACGATACCAGCGAATATAAGTATGCCTACCAAACAGCCCATTTTTATGACACCGGCTGCCATTTTAAACACAAATTTCAGGGCAAATATAATGCCAGCAATGATGATAGCTGCAATGAGTAGCGTGTTTAAGTCGACTGATGTCAAACCTAAAATGTTCATAAATCCTCCACGTTTGTTAAAAATCCCAGAGATTTAGATTTTCTGAGAGCGTGGTTACAAAAGTATGGAATCTCTGTTTTCTGTGAATTGTTGAATGTGCTGGCAGAAGTGTAAGTAAGTGGGATGTTCGTCAGTGTGGGCGGTGTAACGGCCGTTTATCTCAGCCAATATCTCGTTTTCCCGAGAAGGTCGCCCCGTGACAACCCATTCAAACTGTTCCAGGTCGGCGAGAAGCTGATCGGCCATGGCAGGCGGGTTGGTTAAGATTTGCCCGGTTATTTCAGCGATGGCGAGCAAGGCGATGGTGGCGGGGTCAGGCTGTTGGGCTGGGAAACGGCCGTTTTCAGTCCAAAGTGA
>JACSSI010000376.1 GCA_014879345.1 Anaerolineae bacterium
CCAGATGGATGATAGTGGGGCGTTTGCGGGATTGGAAACGGCCGTTTCCGACGATGCCACCCAAACCAGCGAAACAGCTACCCCCATCGCATTCCCCTTGCTCGACTCGGACGAAGCGGCCGCTGCCACCACCGCCGCCGAACTCATTGCCACACGAGAACAAATTGCCCTCGAGGCCACCGCCAGAGCCGAAAACAGTGCCACTTCAGAAACACCTGCAACAGAAGTCAGCAACCCGGCTGAAGCCACCCGCGAAAGCCTCATCGCCACCCGCAATGCGGCTCTAGAAGCTGGACCAACAGAAACATCAGGTGCTGGCAGCGATGTCGAAGCCACCCGCAATGCCCTCATCGCCGAGCGTGAAGCAGCGGCAGTCACGTTCCCCGTGCCGGCCGTATTTGGTCCCGTAACCGATGAATTGTTGCATGAAGCAGACAGCACCATCGAAATGGCTTACACCGGTGTCAATTTGAGCAATTTCATCGCACAGGCAACTGTGTTAAATCCCTATCCTACCAACGAAGCAAGCTGGGATTTTGGCCTGGTTTTCCGGCAAGAAGCCGTCGATGACGAGCTGCGGCTGGTGGTACGATCCGATGGGCTGTGGAATTTGAATAACCGCACGGACGCAGATGACAGCTTTGTGCAGGATGGCACTGTCTCTGAATACTTAAATATCAATGAAGGCGGCGGCAACGAAATCACGCTTGTTGCCGCCGATGATGTTGGTTTATTTTTCTTGAACGGCCGTTTCATATCGCAGTTAGATCTCTCCGGTCAAGACGGGTTTGGTGAAGTGGCGCTGGGAACCGGCTTTTACACCAGCAACAAACAGGCAGGCGAAGTAACCGGCTATGAGAACTTCACCGTTTGGCCCTTTGTGCCTGAATTTGGGCCGCGTGATGGTGAATTGGCACACAACGATGATGGCTTCATCAAAATGCGCGGCGCGAATGTCGATTTGCTCAATTTCATCGCCGAAACCGAATTCACCAATCCCTATGGCGCAGAAGTAGGCGATTGGGATTGGGGCTTCGCCTTCCGCGAAACGGACGAAGAATATTGGCTCATTATCGAGTCCAGCGGTGCCTGGTCGCTCATTGACCGCCGTCCCGATGACGATTATTACATCGACGAAGGAGACGTAGGCGACATTTTGCTGGCCGATGATGGCGAAACCAATAAAGTATCCTTGATTGCAGTTGATGATCGGGGCTACTTCTTCCTCAACGATGAATTCGTCGCCGAATTAGACCTCTCTGACCGCATCGATGTCGGCGAAGTTGAAGTGGTAACAGCTTTCTTTGAGGGCAATGAAGTGCCGGATTACACGACAGGGTATAGTGGCTTTACGGTGTGGCCGCTGCCGTAGAAGGGATGGCAGATTAGAGATTGCTTATTGCTAATCCGTAAGCTTCTGTCGTCGTTGTGTTTTGCACTACAATTCCACACTATGTGGTCAAATAAAGTAATGATAACGGCCGTTCTCACGGCCGTTTTGTTTGGAAGCCTATTGGTTAGCTGTGCTCCTTCCTCAGCGGAAACAGCGGCTGTTCCCACCCTGCCCGTACTTGAAACGCCGACGCCCACAGAAGCCCCCACCGTCAAATCTGAACTGGTTGAGAAACCCGTGGCAGCCGCTACCACCATTCCAAATACAGCCACACCAACACCCTCACCTTCAGCCACACCGATTTATACCGGCACGCTCTCCCCCGCTTGTGGTCAGATATTGCCCATTCTGCCGAAAACGGCTGCCCCAATCACCGAATTAAATCCAGATGCCGAAGCCCTGGCAGAGATTGAGCGCATGATGCCAGAAGCTGCGCGTGAAGCCTGGAGCCACATCCTGGAATCGCCAGAAACGGTGGGATTGGCCGCTTATCGTGTGGGGGATGAGGCCAATGGTATTTACCTCAATGCCGACGTGCCGATGCCGCTGGCTTCCGTTGTCAAAATTGTCTACCTGGTAGCCTATGTGGAAGCGGTAGCGGCCGGCGAACTCGACCCCACCAGCTACGTGCCGGTGGCTGATTTAGATGCATTTTGGCAGCCTGGCCTCGACCTGGGTGCACACCAACGCGCCCTGGCTGAACTGGACGCGCAGGGATTACTGCTCAAGAATCCAGACCAGGTACGCCTTGAAGATGTTCCCTGGATGATGATGCGTTTTAGTTCCAACACCGCCATGGATTATCTGCATATGTTATTGGGCGCAAAACGTATTGAGGAAACGGCCGTTTCCCTCAACCTGACCACGCAAACAGCCCCCTGCCCCTTCCTCGGTCAGTTCCTCGCCATGAGCAACATCACCCGCCAAAAGGATAGCGATTATGAAGCCCTGCTTGCCTACCTTGAAAACCCGGAATCATACGGCCAAGAAGCGATGCTTTTAACCGACACCTTCGTCAACGACCCAGAATTTCGTGATGCACAAAATGATTGGCGACGGCAGCAGAAACGGCCGTCAGTTTCCATCCAACGATTCTTTACCGAGAATCTCAATCCGCAGGCATCGGCTGGCGACTATGCCGGGCTGATGGCCCAAATCGCACAAAATGGCCTGAGCCACCCAGACAGCAGCTTCCTGGCACGACGTTACCTGGAATGGCCGATGATTTTTGATGACAACCAGGAACTGTTCAGCAACCTGGGCTTCAAAAATGGCACAATGCCAGGCGTGTTAAACATCGTCTATTACGCCTACCCTCAAGGGGAAACGACGCCAGTGGTGGTCGTATTGTTCTTCCGCGATTTACCCAACAACACCTACCGCGAGTGGCGCAACAACCTGACGCATGACGAGTTTGCCCGGTGGCTTTTAATTGATGACGGGGCAATAACGGCCGTTGCCGATGCATTGAAAAATTAAAGGTTTGGGAACTCATGGGGTCTTACTCGTGTCATGCTGAGTTTGCTTGGGCAAGATGGCGCGGTGAAAAAACCTTTTATTGCGGCGAATAGTCTCCGCGCCATCCCGCCCCTACCCCAGAATGTCGCTAAATTGAGAAATGCTGAAAAATAGTAAGAGGGTTGCCTGGTTTGTGATATACTCGACAATTGATTGAATTTATTTTGAGAAAAAGAGGTGATAACACATGGCTCGCAAAAAAAATAAGCGCCGTAGATATTCATTTTCAGAGAAGGTCATCATGGTGCTGGGCATTCTCATTGTCATCAGCATGGTGCTTTCTTTGGTACCTAGTATCATGCGGTAATATTGATTTTTTGTTCGTAATAGGTGTTCGATTGTCATTATTGATGATAATTGAACACCTATTATCATTTTTACTGGTGGTGTTGATTTTTAAAGCCCCCACAACAGCGCTAATTCCCCACCGAACACGCCCTTAATTTGCACTTGTTAAACAAGGCTCTCCGCGTAGATATTGCTCGCATTCTGGCACTGAAAGCGACCGCGTAATTCGTTCAAGCGCACGCTCAAACAAATCCGTCACCGGATTCAAGTCATTGATCTGGGCAGTACGATCCGCGCTGGCTGTTGCCAGCCTTGCTCCATCCGGACTAAATACGGCGCTGTTGACTGGAGCCGTATGCCCCAACAGTGTGCGCAGCACCTGACCCGAATCAATATTCCACAACTTAACCGTGCGGTCTACACTGGCCGTCGCCAAACGAGTGCCATCAGGACTAATGGCAACGCTCATAACTGGCCCCGTGTGACCGGAAAAACTACGCAAAATGGTATTACTGCTGATGTCCCACAGTTTGGCAGTGCCATCACCGCCTGCGGTGACAAGACGGCGCCCATCTTCATTAAACGCAATGTGATTAACAGGCCCTTCATGCCCCTCCAGGCGCACAATTTCTTCGCCAGTGTTGGCATCCAGGATGATGGCGCTACCTAAATCATCGGCAATAGCCAGCCATTTTGAATCTGGCGAGTAGATGGCGGTGTTAACGGCCGTTTCATGCATAAACGAATGCAACAAATCTCCTGTCAACACATTCCACTGCTTCACAGCGCCATCATCGCTGACTGTGACAAGTCTGGCACCATCCTTGTCAAACGCTGCCCAGTTCACAGGCGCTTCATGCGGCAATATCGGCAGCCGAATGGTGCCTTCCGCTAGATTCCACAGGCGCACATTAAAATCATCACTGGTCGTCACAATAAATTTATCGTCTGGGCTGAACGCGGCGCTGTTAACTGGCAGACTGTGCGTGCCAAGATTCAGCAGCACATCCCCAGTGACAGAGTCCCACACCTTGGCCGTGCGGTCATCGCTGGCAGTGACGACCAGTGTGCCATCATGGCTGAAGGCAACTGTGTTCAGCGGCTGCCGGTGACGCGATAAAATCAAGACATCGAGACCCGCTTCAGAGTTCCAAATTTTAGCGGTGGTGTCCTGGCTGGCGGTAGCAATACGAGCGCTGTCTGGACTGAAGGCAACGGCCGTTACCGGCCCATTATGTCCAGAAAGCGTATACAGCGCCTGCCCGGTCTCAGCATCCCATACCTTAGTCGTGCCATCACCACTGCTGGTTGCCATCAGCTTGCCGTCAGGACTATAAGCAGCATCAAAAACGGTGCTGGCATGGCCGATTAAATTGAACAGCAAGCCTTCATTCTCAAAATCCCACACGCGGCTAATGCCATCATCATACGCCGTAATGATGTGGTCTCCGCTTGGGCTAAAAGCGATACCCGTCGCTTTTAATGTGTCGTCTGGCTCTTCAGACGGATCAACTGAGTAAACAGGGCCGCCAGTTTCCATATCCCAGATGATAGAACGGCCGTCTTCACCAGCACTGGCTAAAAACGTGCCATCAGCATTGAAATCCACATCTTGAACAGGTGCATCGTGTCCAAAGAGACGATAAATCGACCGGCGAGAATCCGTATCCCACACGCGCACCGTGCCATCACCATTGGCAGTGGCGATGTTAATACTGTCCGGGGCAAAGGTAACGGCACGGACAGCACCATCGTTGCCGTTCATCACCGCAATGCGTTCACCCGTTTCCAGATCATACACAATCACAAAACCGTCATTGCTCACAGAAGCCAGTCGCTGTCCATCTGGGCTAAAAGCGACGCCATTGACAACGCGGCTGTGATCGCTAAAAGTTTGTAGTTCTTGCCCTGTTTGCGCATCCCACAATTTGACACTGTTGTCGTAACCGGTGGTAGCCAGGGTGCGGCCATCTGCGCTGATGGCAACATCTGTCAACCAATCAGTGTGGCCGGAGAGCGTCATTTGTAACTGCGAGGTTTGCAGCGCCCGGTAAAGCGCTTCCTCCGCTTCGGCGGCCACCATATTATCAACCGGCAGGGTACGGTTAACGGCTTCAATCGCCAACAGCAGCCCTAGCTGCGGATCGCTTTTAAGCTGATCCACGCTGGCCGCAGCCAGTTCACGCGCTGTGGCTAACCGTGCATTGGCTTCTGATTCGGCGGCACTGGCAACGGCCGTTGCCCGCACCAGTTCCGCTTCTGAGGCATTTTCTTCAGCCACATCTCGCTGCTCTTGAGCTTCTGCTTCGGCAGTAGCCCGCAAATCGGCATCAGC
>JACSSI010000377.1 GCA_014879345.1 Anaerolineae bacterium
AGATGTGTATAAGAGACAGATTCTGGCCTGAAGCGCGGCCAGAATCAAAAGCAGAACAAAAAGCGCCCCATCGAGGGGCGCTTTTTGTTTTACAGCCGCTTACATGTGTGCGGCCGTTCGTTCTCCGTCTGCGTTCGCTGTCAATGTTCTGCCTAAAGGTTAGCACAGATGCGGCGAGGGCTGCGCCTTGTCCGTAAAGGGGCGAGGCTTTGCTCTAAAAAAACCAATTTTTATAAAGCCAAAAATTGGTTTTTTTAGACCCCTTTACAAACAACCCCATCTATACAAAGTCTTCGACCAGAACATTAACAAACGCAGACGGGAACGGCCGCACGGCTGGCGAGAAGCGAAACGCACGTGGAAACACGACGATCATGGGCAGGCTACAGTGATAAGAAGGCCCCACGACATCTCTTCAAAGGTCGGCAAGGTAATATAGCTCCAGAGGACGCCCCGCCGAGCCATAGATTGACAAACCAAACAGTAAGCGGCTGTTTTTTGGGGAACTCACGACAACAGGGAAGGGCAAGAGTTAAGACGAACTTCTCTGAAAAGCTAGGTGAAAACACTTCTACAAGCGCATAGATAACGTAAGTCGCTCCCGCGAGGGTGGGTAAGTGTAGGTACTAGCATAACTTAACAAGAAAAACCAAAATCAAAAATCAACTTCAAAATCTAAAATCAAAAACTCAGGAGGCAGGTATGAACAACTACTTCATTCACAAAATTCGGGCTAACGGCGGTTACGGCACATCCTACATGCAAGGCGAGAGCCTCGACGACATTCCTGTCGGCAACAACATACCTGACGACGTCATTATCACAATCGTTGAATTTGACGACGATGACCTTTATTGGGGCGAAGAACTGTTAAGTAGACCGCTGTACTCACTGTAAAAAAAAAAGCCGATTGGTGTTGCTGCACCAATCGGCTCAAAACCATTACCCGCGAGGATAACATGACTATTGTAGCACAACTCAACCCAGAAGCATTCACTGCTGAATACGACGAACTGCGCGAACTGGCAGCTATCGAGCCAATTCAAAAGCCAGAGCCAACGCCAATCACAAAACCGGAATTCGATTACCCCACACTTCGCCGTCACTACCAAAACATGACACTGCGCGAGCGTGTCGAACTAAACCGCCAGGCCGAAGCCTCCAAACACGCCGCCTACTGCAATAACCGCCTTGCAACCAAGGGGCAGAAGCTACTGCAAGAAGCAATCAAAAAGCAGAATCAACCGAAGCAACTCAGTTTATTTTAAGGAGAATGTATGACCAACGAGCAACGCGCAGCACTTTACGGTTTCCTAATCAGTATCATCGGCTTTGCAGCCGCTGAAGAATGGCTCCACGCCATTGTCGCCAACAACGACAATTTAGGCTCCATCAAATTCTTGAACGCCAAAAATATAAGCGTAGGGCCAGCGGCCGAACTCACTGGTCGCTTTCTGAACTTAACCCAGGACGATCTCAATCAAATCATCGAAATCAGCGGTTGGGACTAAAAAAAACGCCGTCGCGGGTCATAACCCGCGACGGCTCAAAACAAAATTCAAAATCAGAGGAGACACAAACAATGACTATCATCACTCTCAATTCCGATCTCGGCGGTATGGAATACCCCTTCTTAACACAGTTCGATGACTGGATCATCGAGTCATCCCCTCTAGCTGAAGCCTGTGATGGCAGCGGCGTAACCACAACACTCCGCTGGGTAAAAGATGACAAGGTCAACGACCTCTTTATTCCAAATCACAACACCACCGACTTTCTGACCGCGACCGGCTTGCACTTAGACATTGCCCACAAAGGGCCATTTGTCTTGAGCAAGCGCATTTCCCGCATCATGCGCCCTTTCCGTTTCTTTGAGTTTTGCGCACCGTTTGAACTCAATCTCGCCTGGGATCACGCCCTCAACGGCCGTATGTGGGACGGCTGCGCTCTAATCAGCCGCGACTACCTGAGAGGCTTCTGGAGTCGCTACAGGGAAAACCACCCCCAACTGCCTCAATACCAGCTTGACGCACACCTGTCGGAAATCGAACACTGCCAACGATGGGAAATAACCGTCGTCACCCCCAGGGGCCTTGAAAAAGCCCACGCTCTGGTTTCTGACAGTATGCAAGGACTTGACTTTCTTTTCCCAGGCGATTCTACAAAAAAAGAAGTTAAACTCGAAGGCGAAATCTTTGTCGGTCTTCACCCTGTTCATGGCCGTGACGATATGCGCCTCGATGTCCAATCCCTGATCAACTTGTTTCCGTTCTTTGAACCGCCCAAACTCGTTGCTTGGGCATCACAAGAAGCCGACTTGTTCCTGAATCGTATCAAATCAGGTCAGCTAGATGTCCTCTTGAGCCGCATTGAAAACATCACCAGCGAAGAGCAATTGCACGAACTGCGCAACTGGTATATCGGCGAGTACATCGCCTCCGGGGGCAAGCTCATGTGGTTTCCCGCTGCTGTCAAGGCAATGGGGCGGCAGTTCATGCGCCGCCTCAATCATGGTCAAAACAATTTCAGATTCCCGCTCCCTGGCGGTCGCTACTATATCTTCCCGTCATCAGTTGGTGAACGAAACGTCCCGCCCGGCCACATCAAAATCGAACGAAAAACAGGCACAGCCTGGGTCAATCAAGGCGACTGGAATGACCACATCGTCGATATTCTGGGTGGGTGCGATGGGGATGACGCCCTCTGGATTTTCCCCTTCACCGACTTTGACAACAGTCGCAAAATTCTGGCCTGGCGCAGCCCTAACCAGCTTGGGGAGTACATCCTCCTAGAGCCTACTCCGGACTCGGACACGATTGTCTGGGAAACATCGCTCGGTGGCACATTCTACCCGCGCATGGACAGCCGTAAGCTGCCACCGCGTATCGACAAGATACCGTATACCTACGACCATCTGGAACCATTCGCTCAAGATCATCCGAGAGCCTATACCATCGACGCCATGACACCGGCCATCGAGAATGCAATGCAAAACGGAGGAATGCTTGGCGCGTACTGCAACGCCCTGATGGTAATAACGGCCGTTCGTGGAAAATTGCCGCTTGATTTGCCTGCCCGACTAGAAGACGTAATCGACGGCAGTGTGAAAGCACCCGTCGATTTATCACCAGTCCGCGCCTGGATTGACTTGATGATGCAAGACATCGTGGCCGACAGCTACGACGCCGTTCCTGTCGAGCTTGAAAACCGAATTCTACCAGCCCTAAGCGAAGACGACGCCAACGCCTTGCGCATCGACGGGCGGCATTGGCTAACCTCGCTAATGAAAATGATTAACCATCACGTCGAAATCTTTCAGCTGCATCTCGATATCTTGGCCGAGCAAACCGAAATACCACTCGTCATTTTCGAGCGCGGCATCTCTTGGGAAGAACAGGGCAGCGACCTTGCGGCCACCTATCAGTACGCACTCCGTCAGGGGGGGATCGACGCAGCCAGCTTCCAAACCTTAAAGCGGCTTGACGGCCAGCACAGCGAATCGCTGCTTGGCGCCGCTGCATATATCTACAATCGTGGGTTAAGTGATTCGTTGCTTTGGCTTCCAGACCCCAAACTTCCAGACGGAGAAACCGGGCCACGCCAGCCAGGAACAGCCCGTCTATTCCTGTACGCACTTCGCCAAATCGGATTAATTGGCGACCCCACCTGGACATCTGCCGGAACCGTTCTATACTACGATGAACAGCCAACCGGCATCCCTGTGCAACTCAATGCCGTTTGGTTCAACTGGCTTAAACTGCAAAACGCCGAATGGCAAAACTGCACAGCTATGAGCCAAGTCCCTCGCACGATTCGAGATATTGCAAAAGCCCAGGTTGAATACGATTTACCCAGCTTCACGGGCATGACCGTGAATACGCGCGTCGCCGACAATGATCGCGTCACCGTTCACGATGCCGCTGGCAATCTTCTGGCCTTCGTCAAGCCAGGTCACGAAACGAGGCTCCTGAAAGCCAACACGTGGCGAATCGCGGCGGCCAGCAGTAAGGACGGCAACCTGCACACGGTTATCACGCCTCTTTAATCTTAGTGACCGCCCCTATGGGCGGTCATCTTTTCTTTTTTTTTGTACCAAATGCCCACAAAGATTCACGGGTATTTTCGTTACGTCACAGCCCCATAGCCGCTGCCGCTCCCCGTTCGCCCCAGAACCAATGGGGCGACGCCATGCGGCTCCCCGCAAGCGGGGAGTGACTCAATCATAAAGGATAAATCATGAGAAGAATTGTCACACACCAGGAGTTTCAGCCAGACTATAACGCCGGGTATGATGCGTCTAAAGAGACTGTCATGGAACACAACAAAGAACACGCCACCCAATTGGCAAGCGCATCCAATACACCAGCCCCATTATGCAAAATGGAAGATTACTATTATTGGCAAGGTTGGATCGATGCACTTTATGATGCTTGACCTGATTTCACTCCGAGCCTAACGGCTCTATCGCTTTGAAAATATTTTAATTCAAAAGGAGAAATTCACATGTATAACAAGATCATCATCGTTGGCAACTTGGGCAAAGACCCAGAAATGCGTTATATGCCAGACGGTACAGCCGTCACGAATCTTAATGTCGCATCATCGCGCCGGTGGAACAGCGCGGACGGACAGCAAAAAGAGGAAACCACATGGTTTCGCATTGAAGTGTGGCGCGGCCAGGCTGAAACGTGCAACCAATACCTCAGCAAAGGCAGTAAAGTCCTGGTTGAAGGGCGCATCAAACCTGATGCAAATACCGGCGGGCCACGCTTGTGGACGCGCCAAGATGGTACACCAGGAGCAAACTTTGAAGTCGTGGCCGACACAGTTCGCTTCCTCAGCAGCCGCAGCGAAGACGAAGCGGCTGGCAGCGCCGCTCAAGGGCAAGTCGAAGATGACATCCCGTTCTAACCACCGGCCTGTCAAAGACCAAGCGATTCACCGCCTACTACAATAAAAAACAGCCCTGCGCCATCATCACTGTACTCGCTGATGACAAGGCGCAAGCTATCACCCGCATTACGGACGAACTCAAGAAGCCTGGCCGCAGGCATTATCTGCAAAAATGGGAGGACGATGGTTACATTCTCAAAGAAAAGCAGGGCTAACCACCCAATGAGGTCGAGGCACTTACTGCCTCGACCTTTTTTTTGATCGTGACACCCAATCCTAAATCTATTACAATATGGAGGACACCATGAACACACGTTCTATTAACAAACGCACAGTCATTCTATTTCTGGCTCTTGCCATTATTGCTGCCAGTGGCATCGCATTTGCGGCCAAACGGACGCCCCATCGTAACACCCAGATGACGCTGCCGCTGGCGCTGCCCCAGGTGAAAACAGACAAAATAATGCCGCCCGATCCGGATGACTGGTGTAAAAAAGTGAAACTCAGTAAGCTCGATTACGAAATCGAGAAAGCCGAAGAATACTTCGCCTCTGGCTTCGGTGGAAGCCTCATTCGCTGGAATTACTTGCGCCTG
>JACSSI010000378.1 GCA_014879345.1 Anaerolineae bacterium
TTTACTCGAGAGATAACCATCTAGCCAGGCCAAACCTGACAGGTCTTTCTCGATAGACTTAGTAGTTACTTTTTTTGTCTAAAACGTAACAAAGGAGATTTTTATGAAACGCATATCTTGGATTGTTTTATTGGTAGTCATGTTTAGTCTGGCATTAACGGCTTGTAGCAGCAGTGAGCCAGAAGAAGCTACCATACCAGCCGAACCGACTGCCCTGGCAACTGAAACAGCCGCTTTGGCAGAAGTACCACCTGCACCGGAAGAGGAAACGGCCGTTCCCGAGCCACAAGTTGAAGATCAAGCCGCAGCAGAACCCGAAGCAGAAATGGAAAACGAAAATGAAGTAGCCCTCGCAGACCTGCAACTTTCCAGCCTGGATGAATTAACAAGTTACCGCTACACCATGGTCATGGAGATGGTCGCTACTGATAACGTTGGCACCGAAATAACCCAAACAATGCAGATGGAATTGGCTGTCAGCAGTGACCCGCCCGCCACCAGCATGATTATGACTGCGGAAGGAACCGAAGGCGTAGACGACATGGGTGAGATGGAATTCATCCAAATTGAAGACATAAGCTACATCAACATGGGGGCAATGGGTTGTATGGTTCTGCCAGCCGACGACAACAGCGCCATGTCTACAGAAGAACTTGCGGCCGGATTCTCCCCGGAATCCATCACTGAAGACCTGGAAGAAATCACACTGGTCGGTGAAGAGACAATTGATGGCATCACTGTCCTCCACTATACCTACGACGAAACCTCTTTGACAGCCGAAGAAGCGGCTGACATAAAAAGCCTTGACGGCCATATTTATATTGCCAAAGATGGCGGCTTTATGGTTCGCTCTATCATTGATGTGATTGGGGATTCCAAATTTATGGACGGGTTTGCCAATGAGAATTTCCAGCCTGATACGGCAACCACCCACATCGAAATGAACCTGACTGACGTGAATGCCGCTGTGGAAATTCTGCCACCGGCTGCTTGCGCTGGGCAGGAGTTGCCCGAAGCAGTAGATTGGCCGATGCTTGAAGATGCCAGCGAAGTCACCTCTTTTGCCGGTATCCTCTCTTACACCACAGAAGTTTCAGGCAGTGACGCTATTGATTTTTACAATGACGCGATGACTGAATTGGGTTACACACTGGATGAAAGCAGCTCGTTTGTTTCTGAAGGGAATGGCTTGCTAACCTACGTCAATAGTGATGATGAGAGCATCACCGTCACCATTTCTGAAGATGTTGATTCTGGTTTGTCGACGGTTACAATTCTGTCTGAAGCGGGTATGTAGACATAAATAGTTGGCAGATTCCACAAGGAATCTGCCAACTATTTATGTCTACTGTTGTAATATTATTTCGGGGGAAAAGAGGCTTAAACGGCCGTTCTCAGCCAAAGCCGCCAAACTGACCGCATAAGACACAGTCGGGTCTAAATCCGTAATCACCACCTGACCTGCCTCAGCCGCATTCACAAACCGGAATGGCGCAAAATCATCCCTGCCCACAGGACGCAATGAAATGGCATACCCGGTTGCTTCAGGGTCTACTTGCCAGGAAAAGAGGAACTGCCCTGGCGTTTCCAAAGGTGAAATTGTCGGTGGTTGAGGACGGGCGGGTGCGCCAATGATGTTGGCAATAGTTGCCAGATTAAGCTGCGTCACCTGACGCAAGTATTCGTAATCGAGAAGGTCAGACGTATCCAGCGCATTGTGGTTCCGGTCACGGTCTTCAACGGACTCCGTGAGGCGCATTGCCGGCACACCCACGTCCAAAAAGTGAATGTGGTCACTATAACGTCCTTCTCTGTCTACGGCATCAATCATCGACACGCCAAATTGAGGCACATACAACCCGCCTATCAAATCTAAATAACGCACAACTTGTCTGGTAAGGGAGGTGTCCGGTCCGGGCGAGAAAACCCGAACAGATTGCGGGATTCCGGGTCTGCCACCAACGATGTCATTGTCAAAAACGGCCGTTATCCCCAAATCATCAATCAACCTCTCCGTTACAAAATGCAAGCTACCATGCGCACCCTGCTCTTCTGCCGCAAACGCAATGAAAATAACGTCCATGTTCCACTCTTGGGAACTGAGCAGCCGCGCAATTTCCAACATCGCCGCCACACCAGAGGCATTGTCATTAGCACCGGGCGCACGGCTGGAGCCGTCATTGACATCAACGGGGCGGGAATCATAATGCGCCACCAGCACGATTGCGCCAGGGACACTGCCATTTCCAGGCAAGGTAGCAATGACATTTTGCTGCTCGGTGGTGATGCCATTCAATGTAAACAAAAAGGGATCAACTTCAACTTGTAAACGGCCGTTACCCACCCGTTCAAATTCTTCAGCCAACCAGGCCCGCGCCGCCCCCACACCATAATCCGCCCGATCCGTCACACTCAGCGTGTGGCGTGTGCCAAACGATTCCAACATTTGCACATAACTCTGCAACTGCTGCGTCGAAACCTCATCCCGCAGCGCCCCAATCACCGGGTCAACGGCCGGCACAATATTACTCACCGGATTAAACACCACATTCTCAGGCAAAACTGTAATCGGTTCTAAATCCGAAACAGGCGCAGCCGCAGTTGAATAAGGAGGAGGCGTGGGAATGACTGGCTGTTGTGGCCCCTGCAATAAATTGCAGGCCATACTCGTCAGTACAAGCAGTCCAATGAGAGGGAGAAGTCTTCGTTGCAAAATAGGTACGATGCTGAGATTGGATCAATCATAAAGATTGATCCAATCTGATAACAAACCATTATTTTCTACTGCCGTCTTTATCCATATTGTTCATAAACAAAGACAGCATCTCGATGGGAATGGGGAAGATCGTGGTCGTGTTTTGTTCCACACCGATTTCCATTAGTGTTTGCAGATAACGCAAGGTCATAGAGCCTGGCTCCTGGTTCATCACGCGAGCCGCTTCAGACAATTTCTGCGAAGCCTGCAATTCACCTTCTGCGTGGATAACCTTCGCCCGGCGTTCTCGTTCAGCTTCCGCCTGACGAGCCATGGCACGAATCATCTGCTGATTCAATTCCACATCTTTGATCTCCACGATGCTCACTTTAACACCCCAAGGCTCTGTCGCTTCATCAATGATATGCTGCAATTGTTCGTTGATCATTTCGCGGTCTTGCAGCAGTTGATCCATCATGGACTGCCCAATGACATTGCGCAAACTGGTCTGCGCAATCTGCCAGGTAGCACGCCGATAATCTTCGATCTGGACGATCGCCATCGTCGGATCAACAACCTTAAAGTAGACAACAGCATTCACTTTTACTGTCACGTTGTCACCCGTGATGGCTTCTTGAGATGGGACATCAAGCGTAATCGTGCGTAAGTCTACTTTGGTCATGCGCTCTACAAAGGGTAACAAAATGATCAAACCAGGACCACGCGCTCCCACAACACGACCCAGCCGAAATACCACACCGCGCTCATATTCCTGCACCACACGGATGGAGGCTGCCAGCAGCACAATAGCGCCGACGATTAAGAAACACAAGAAAAGGCCGACATATTGCATGAGAATTCTCCTTTATGGACTGCTCCCAGTCCACGTATATGCTGATTTCAGCATACGCTAACCAAATAATTTGTTACAAGGTACAATGATTATAGTGCTTTACGATGGAACTTCCCAAAAAGTAGCGCAGGCACAACGGATTGTTATGTCAACAAAAGAGGCAAAACGGTATGACCGCGGGGTATGGTTGCTGGAGGTAGCCAGTCTGCAAAAGCTGCGCCAACAACTGCTGGCAGCAGTTCATGGCACTGTGCTGGAAATCGGTATGGGAACGGGTGTCAATTTGCCCATTTATAATGGTGTCAGCTTTGTAGCTGGTATTGATTTGCGACCCCAGGTTTTATCCGGCGCGTTGACGCGAGAAAACACGCCGCCTTTTGGCGTCAGTTGTGCCAATGCCCACCACCTGCCGTTTGGCAACGGCCGTTTCGACAATATTGTCAGCACCCTCGCCTTTTGCTCTATTTCAGAGCCACCCCTGGCGCTGGCAGAAATTAGACGGGTGCTCAAGCCAAACGGCCGTTTCTATCTGCTAGAACACGTGCGCGGTCAAAACCCGGTCAGCCAGCGCCTCACCGATTGGCTGCAACCAGCCTGGTTTGCTCTGCAACATGAATGTCATCTAAATCGGGAAACGGCCGTTACCCTGCAAGCATCCGGCTTCACCATCGAAGAAAGCAGCACACACGGCTTCGGCATCTTGCAAATGATGGTCGCAAAAATAAAGATTGAAGAATAAAGATTAAAACCTCACGCGCTTATCCAATCTTCAATCTTCAATCTTCAATCTTTTCATCCCCCTACATTCACAAACAACATCATCACCCCCACAAACGCCACCAGAGTGCCAATAATGCCCCGATTGCTCACCGGTCGCTTGAGGATAAAATATTCCACAGGAATGAGAATAACGGGCGGCAGCGCCATCAAGGTAGAAGCAATGCCCAGGCGCGTCATGGAAACAGCAACCAACGACAGCCAAATGCCTAAAAATGGCCCGGTAAACGACCCCGCCAGCATCGCTGGAAACGCTTCCTTGTTGCGCCATTGTCTGAAGGTGTACCTGACCTGACCGCGCAAAGCAGCAAAAGCCCACAGCACAATCACGGCCACAAACAGACGAATCATAGTGGCAGAGATAGTCGGATAACCGCCAGCCAGCCCAAATTTCGCCGTCACCAGATTGGCAACTTGCCCCAGCGCCCCCAGCAAGGCAAAAAATAAGCCTGCTTTGTACGCCTTGTTTTCAACAACGGTCAACCCGTTCTGCTTCTCCGTTACCACCCAGCCAATGCCGCCCACCGCCAGCAAGATACCGACCATTTCCAAACTGCTAATGGTCTCGCCAAAGAGCAGCCAGCCAAACACCACGCTAAAAATCGGCACGCTGGACATCATGAGCATAGACAAACGCGGTCCCACCATGACATAGGCTCGAAAAAGGAAGGTATCGCCCAGCACCAACCCTAAAATGCCGGAAACACCCAGCCACCACCAACGATACGGCGCCACATTTTGCGGAAAAAGGCTGCCTTCGAGCAACAAGTGCATGACAGCTAAAAACATCAGCGCAAAAATCAACCGGCTGCGATTGACCACATCCGACCCGATTTTCCGCCCACTATAACTAAAGAAAACGGCCGTTAATGACCAACAAACGGCCGTTCCCATTGCTGCCAATTCACCTAACATATCAGTGAACAGTGTTCAGTGAACAGTAAACAGTTGGTCTCACCACCACTGTACACTGTAAACTGTTCACTGCTTACTCCTTTAATTTATTTTTACACCCTGCAACTCTGCCACCTTGCCACCTTGCCACCCTGCAACTTTCACCTAAACCTGTCCCGAATTTGCTGAATATGCGCCGGGCGCGTACGGCAACAGCCACCCAGCCCCGCTGCGCCTAACTTGCGCCACTCGCGGCTCATCGTGCCAAACTCCGCTGGCACCGATTCGCCGTGCCAATGCTTACGC
>JACSSI010000379.1 GCA_014879345.1 Anaerolineae bacterium
AATTCGCAGCAAGCCTCTTTTATTTGCTGCTGCTGTGGCGACTGCTGCGGCGTCTTGCGGAATTTGAACCAGCATCCTGCCCCAGCCAGTGTCATTGCCTCAGCCTTTTTTGCCAAGTTAATTGATGAGGATTTATGCACAAGCTGCGGCCTGTGTGAAACACGCTGTCAGATGAATGCGCTCGATTTTGAGGCGTATATACCAGAAATTAATTTAGACCGCTGTATTGGCTGTGGGTTGTGTGTTTCAACCTGCCCCACTGAAGCGTTGGTGATGGAGAGAAAAGTGGAGGCAGAACGGCCGTTTATCCCCAAAAACACCGTCATGACCCATCTGCAACTGGCTCGTGCCCGCGGCAAAATGAAAACGACAGATATGGTCATGCTGGCAGTGCGTTCCAAAGTAGACAGGATGCTGACCCGTAGATCATAATGTTGTCTAGACAAAAAACTTATCTGGACCGACTATTAAGAATCAGAAGCACAACAATAAAGAAGCCGAAGGCACTAAGCGGCAAGCAAATCGTGCCAGTGCTGGGAAATAACAACAAGCTAAAGATTCCTGCCCAAAAGCCAGATATTGAAAATGTAGAAGTCCCTACAAAAACAACAACGAAACCACAGAAAAATAACAACGCCTTCCCCAGACGTCGTAAAATTTTAACGATCCCCTGAAAACCTTTCCCCTCTTGGCTTTTATCCCACGCATTGAGAGCCAAAAAGAGCAATGCAGTCGAGGAAATGGCAATGGCGTATAAGATAGGACTCATGATAATTACGTCTCAAATTGTGGGGGCATTTGGCACTTACACCCCTTATGTTGCTTACCAAAACTGAACTCACCAACCAGTATATAGGATGCGTCAACAATTTAGCCATGTGCTTTGTCATGTCTTCGCTGGATGATCCTCATGTCCATGTCATTGTTTGCTGGGGTGATGGGAAACGGCCGTTTTCAATTCCAGCGTAATATGGCATCATATCCGTCAACTCAGTGGCAAGGAAAACCCGCTGCTCACCCATCCCTGGTTTATTGATTACTGTCGCTATCTGGATCAGACATGAGCATCGCGATAAATGCGTACCCTGCAAATTTAGCCTCTTGATTCCCATTTCAGAAACTCTTATACTGTATCAATTCTCGCTTTGGGCACATCCTTGATGATACACGCATCATCACTTGTGCTGGCGAATCAACAACTTACCTATCTTCACAATCCGTGAAGGCACACCAGAATTCCGTAAAAGGGGAGAGCAGCATTCTGTATATACAGGCTAACCTGTAGCGAATGCGTGGTTTTGTGTAGTTGTGTGTCCGATTCGTCGTGGCTGTATCCATCATGAACCATCGGCAATGGAGGCTCCTATGCGAAAATTCATTCTCCCTGTTTTAATTGCCTTTATCTTGGGCGCAGCAACCCTCAGTTTCATCCAAATTGTGCGTGGACAAGGGGTAGACACACCCGCCATCCTCAACAGCGAAACACAAGATAACAACCGGCGTGAAATCCAAAGCGATACTCAACTCAACGCGCCGCAGCAGCCTGCTATCGGCTTCATCGACTCACCCTCAGCCACCTGCTATCAACCCAATCCGGGACGGGATCAATGTTTCCTCTCCTGGTATTACCTGTCGGTTGATGCCTCTCCCAATTACATGATTACCATGACACTTTCGCTGAACAACAAAGGGCCGGTAGCGCACACACAAGGTTTCTTCCAAACGTCCATGTATGTCCCATATAACATGCTGGGAGATGGCGTGCAAGTGGCTTGTGGTCCTCTTGGCGCAGGCGGTAATCCGCAGTTGGGCAATGCATACGGCTATACCATTCGCGCCAGAGACAGTGCCGGTTTAAGCTCCGCCAACTACGGCACAGTTTACTGTCCTGCATATCAACCGTAAGCGGTTCCTATGAACGTGCAGACACATGCAGGCAAACGAGTAGGGGCGGTTTTAGGGCTGCTGCTTTTCATCAGCGTCGTGGGCATTTTTGTTGTTCAAGAGACGTATCACTCAGCGGCAGCTCCGCTATCAACTGAAACATCTGCCAACGCACCAGACGTAGCCACACCACGAGAGGAGCCACGCGCTACCCCTCTCAGCCTTATGCCCCCCCACCGTGAAATCAGCGACAACGGCAACTCACCTACTATCTCTTTTATTGATAGTCCTAGCGCCACTTGTACCCGCCCTGTGCCGGGTACGGGAGCATGTTATATTCAATGGAATTATTTGTATGTCACGGCCGCTTCCGGTTCCTACGTCATCAGCATGACGGTGGCTATTGATAACCACATCCGGGCATATCATGCCGGTTTTTTCCAAACTTATATGTATATCCCCGGTGATATGACTGCTCCCGGTTATCAGGTGACGTGCGGCATGCCCGGCAGCGGCGGGATAGCTGACTGGGGTCATCAGTACAGCTATGTAATTCGGGCGCGGGATACTGCTAACTTGAGTGCGACGAATTATGGCTCGATAACATGCCCGGCGGATACGGTGCGCGTTTTTCTGCCATTTATTATAAAGTAGAACTTCCCGGAACTTTGGAGATTCCAGGAAGTTGGGATACGAGAAGCCAGTCCTCAGACTGGCTTTTTTTATGCGTGGGGGATGGGGGGAAACGGCCGTTTCCCTTCCCCTGCTCCCCATTTCATTAAAAGCGTATGATTTTAGTAGTCTGTGCAAGAAAATCAGGATACTTTACCCGGTATGCACAAGCAACTGGGGCAGTCATGGACTTGGCGCAAAACGGCCGTTTTCCTGTTAATCGGTTTCTTGCTATTTGTCGGCTGTAAGACGGCTGAGATAGATTCGCCACTGACTGCCTCGCCCACTCATTCAGAAGCCGTGCAGGTTACGCAAACGGCCGTTCCCACCAAAACCACCACGCCGCAGCCCACACACACAGCCACCACCACCCCGTCGCCCACGCCAACTGTGACACCTACCGCAACGGCCGTTCCCCTCACCATCACCGGCGACCCCCGCGCCGACATCCTCCACGAGCCAGAACCACAAGACATTTCTTACTGCGGCATTGTAGACCTGCTCGATTTCCCCCTCGACCCGCCTGATGCGTTAACCGTTCACTACGGCGGACGGGGCTTTGGCAATTTCCGCAGCCGGTATGACCAGTATCATGCCGGGGAGGATTGGCAGTTGGTAAACGGCCGTTCCAATTTAGGCGTACCCGTGTATGCCATTGGGCATGGCCGTGTCGTCTACGCCCATCCCAACGGCTGGGGCACAGACAAAGGCGTCATCATTATCCGCCACACCTTCGCCGATGGCAGCACCGTCCTCTCCTTTTACGGCCACATGGAACCCGAAAGCGTGACCCTGCGTGCTGGTGACTGTGTAGTGCGCGGCCAACACATCGCCAATATCGGCAAGCCGCGCACACCGCCGCATCTTCATTTTGAGATACGCACCCACATGCCCGACGAACCAGGGCGGGGCTACTGGTCGGTTGACCCGACGGAAGCAGGCTGGCTGGCGCCGTCGCCGTTCATCTGGAATCAGCGCATGGCGGCGATGCCAGGCACGGTGTGGACACGGCCGTTTTCCGCCGCAGCCACGCAATACATTGATCAGGTCGATGGTGAAACATTCCTCGCGCTGGAAGCGGGTCAGCTTATCGCGCTGAACAAGCGTGATGGCACACTGCGCTGGCAGCAGCCCATGACAAACACCGTCACCAGCGCCCTGCTGGATGCCGACCACGCCTTACTTTACGCCACCACTGACACGGGAGAGTTGTCTGCCTTGCCACTGCTACCGGGCGAGAAGAACACAACCATTATGGCAGAGGAACCTTTGTGGCAGGTTGAGCTAGACGGCGTGAGTTCGCCCACGCTGCTGCCCCTGCCCGCTGGTGGGGTGGTGGTTTTGGTGCGGCAGGGAATAACGGCCGTTTCCGCCACCGGAGAATTATTATGGCAGGCAGAACTGGAGAAACGGCCGTTTGACTGGCTCTTAACCGAAGACCAACTCATCCTGACCAGCACTGGTCAGCAAGGCCCCATTTATTCACTGACAGCAGCAGAACACAAAGCATGGCCCGTTTCTTTGAGCGGCAAACTCCTTCAGGTCGGCGAGCACATCTGGTTGTATGGTACAGAGGGGCTGTACCGCCTCAATCCGGCGGCGTTGACGGCTGACCTGCTCTATCCGCTGGCGCAGAGCCGGGGCAATCTGGTGGACATCATTTCCCTGCCTGATGGCGGCGCCCTAATCGCCCATCAAGACCGCGATGACGCCCGCTTAATCGCCTTCGCCGCCGATGGCGCGGTGCAGTGGCAGCGCTCGTATGCTGAACTCGGCCTGGGCGAGCTGCGCCTGCTGCTGCACAACAGCCAGCCTTACCTGCTCCAGCAAACGGGCAGCGACATCACCACCCAGTTCAAGCTGTATGCCATAGACATCACCAACTCGACTTTGCGCCACATCTTTACTGGCGGCACACGCACCCCGCTGCCAGAGGATAACTGGCTGGTGTCGGTTGATGATGATCTGCTGGTGTTGAACGTTGGCGGCGGGAGTATGGTGGGGCTGGAACCGTAAGCAGTTTGGGAACAGGATTTGTAGAGCGAAGCCAGTCTGGGGACTGGCTTTTTTTATGCGTGGGGGATGGGGGGCAACGGCCGTTTCTGCCCCCACATAACACCGCAAACAACACTTTCGTGTCTATACCACATCCCCTGCTGGTTTGTATACTTCTGGTATGGTAAACGAGCGGCTGAAAAGGAAACGGCCGTTACCGGGCAAATCATGTCAGATATCTACCTGACTCATGCATCACAAAAAAAGGGAGTCACAATGAAATCCAATAAAAACACGGCGAGAATGGCAGGAGCTTTGTATTTTATATACATCATCGCGCACACCAGCGCAGATGTGATAGGTCGTTCTAAAATTATTGTGTATGGCGATGCCGCCGCCACAGCTCAAAATATAACGGCTGCTGCGGGACAATTTCGGTTCGGTTTTATAGGCGATTTACTCGCGGCTGTATTGTTTTTCTTAGCGGCCTGGGCTTTATATGTGGTATTAAAACCGGTTAATCAAAACCTGGCGTTGCTGTTCCTTTTATTAAACCTGGGTGGTGTGATTATCCAATGTGCCAGCGATCTTTTTCTGGTTGCCAGCCAGATGCTTTTGAGCGGCGCGGATTACTTGAACGTATTTCAGGTCAATCAACTGCAAGCACTCTCTATGTTTTTTCTTTATGTCTACAAAGATGGGTTCATGATCGCCCAGCTATTTTATGGGGCGTGGCTCTTTCCGCTGGGCTACCTGGTTTTCAAGTCGGGCTTCATTCCCCGAATTTTGGGTATTTTGTTGATGATCCATTGCGCTTTCTGGCTGATGACTTTTCTGCGGTTCTTCCTTTTCCCAGACTTCAATGCCATCATCTATATCAGCTATCCGCTTGGATTTGTGGCGGAATTGGGGTTGAGTTTATGGCTTATGATTTGGGGTGTGAAGGAGCCAAAACCAGCCTGAG
>JACSSI010000380.1 GCA_014879345.1 Anaerolineae bacterium
TCCATTAAAGGGTCTACCGTGTGACCACCGGGAACACTGTGACCGTGACACGCAATTCGGTACCAGGGTCCGCCCGACATCATCATTTCCGCCACATTGTCTTTCAGATAAGTTGCTGGATCTGCAATTGCCATGTTCTACTCCTTATATTGGTGGAACGAACCTATCTGTAATGGCAGCAACGGTAGATTGATTATCAAAATTCCCCCTGCTACAACTATGCTCATCGCAGGCCCAACGCGTTACTGCGTAATTTTCCTTCATTAAAATCTCATTTATTTTATGATTTAACTGCACCTGACATACCTTCAACAATGTACCGTTGGAAGAACAGGAATACTATTAAAACCGGAATAATAGACATGAGTACGCCTGCACTTAACACTCCTTGATTCGTACTATATTCGCCAATGAAGTTCATTAGTCCGGTTGAAACTGTCTTCATATTATTATCATAGATAATGACGCTAGCCAGGATAAACTCATTCCATGTACCCAAAAAGTCTATAATAAATAATGTTGCAATAGCAGGCTTGGATATCGGCAATATAATTTTGGTGAAAAGCTGCCATCTGTTACAGCCATCTATTTTTGCTGCATCATCAAGTTCTTCTGGAATTGTTTTAAAGAAGCCGCGTAAAATTAGAATACCGAATCCTATGCCAAACCCTATATACACATAAAACAACCCAAAATATGTGTTAATCAGGTGAAGCTTATTGAAAGCTATATTTATTGGAACTAAAGCTACCTGAGCAGGAAGCATCATCCCTAATAAAAAGTAGAGGAATATAGGAGTTTTATGCTTTATAGGTAGTCTGGTAAGGGCAAACGCTGCCATTGCCTCAACAAATATGCCCAATGGCACTTTTACAAGAGATACGAACAAACCATTTCTCATATAAGTGCCTAATTTACCTATGCGCCAGGCATCAATGTAGTTTGGCCAATATATCTTATTGGGTAAGTCAAAAAGACCCATGCTGCTGTAATACTCAGACTGGCTCTTAATGGACGACAGGAAGACGGTTACCATCGGTATAAACCAAATAGCTGCAAGCGCAAATAACCCCATATACATAAAAACATTCTTATATATTTTCTTGTTTATTAATTTGGTATTTTCCATAGTCATATATCTAGTCTGATCTCGCAGTAAGAATCATATAAGGCACTATAATCAAAAGCATAACCAATAACATAACAACAGCAATCGCCGTCCCAACCCCAAAGTGATTGTATAAAAAAGTCTGCGCACGCATATAGGTACCCAAGGTTTGAGTCGAATTAGCAGGCCCGCCCCCTGTCATCCCTAAAATGATGTCATACACTTTCATCGATACTATTACCAGTGTCGCAATGACAATGACAAAAGTTTCCTTCATTAACGGAACGATTATTGAGAAAAATAATCTGACTTTTCCTGCACCATCGATTGTTGCCGCTTCCACTACTTCAGCAGAAACTGTCTGAAGCCCGGTCAAAAAAAGTATCATAGGCTGCCCTATACCTTGCCATGCAGCCGCTGCAAAAACACAAAACAAAGCAATATTAGGGTCTGCAGTCCACGTGCTTGTAAAATCCCCCAGATTTATTGCCCTCAGGAATTCATTAAGAAAACCCGAAGAAGGATCATATATTTTTCTCCAGACAATAGCGATCATAATAAAGGATAATGTATAGGGGAAATAAAAATAACTTCTGAAAAATGTACGCCCCCTGAAATTTTGACTGAATAAAAGTGCCAAACCCAGGGCAATAATCATTGTGATTCCCAATGTCAAAACAATCCATGTGAGATTATTTTTTAAACTTATTAGAAATACTGGGTCGTTAAAAAAAAGATTATAATAATTCTTTAAACCAACAAACTTTTTAGGACCAATACCATTCCACTTAAAAAGACTAAGATAAGCTGAATATAATGCAGGGCCTATAACAACCGTGGTGTATATAAGAAAAGCCGGCAAAAGAAAAAAATAGTTGGAAATAGTAGGCCACTTTTTCATAGTTCATCACCAATTCAATATACAAATTCAAATGCACCTTGAAAATCAGCTGCCCGATCTCCAAGGTGCATTTTTATGAACAATATTTACTATTGATTAGCTAAATACTGATCAATTGCCTCTTGCATAGCAGCCGCACCTTCTTCTGGTGTCCAGGTTCCAAGTCCAACTTGGTCTTGTACATTGAATAGTGCATCTGCCAATTCTTTTGGAAGTGCCTGGTCACCAATGGTGAAGGATCCGCTTTCCGTAACAGCATCTATCATCTCTATTGTAAGCGTACTCTCTGGAGCGACACCGACACCGATTACAGGCATCGGGTACTTGTAGTTTGTCGGATGGGCGGCAACGGTTTCAGGCCCATAATAGAAATCCATGAACGCCATTCCGGCGGCCAGTTCTTCATCGGTAACGTTGGCATTGAACTGATAGCCTTCTCCAAAAGCAGACATACGATTTGCGCCACCGTTCGGGAATGGGAAAACGCCATAAAGATCATGATCCTGCTCTGCGCCGAAAATGTTTCTTTCCATCCATTGTCCCTCAAAAACAATGGCACATTCGCCAGTATAGAGCCTGGTCGGGGCATCTTCAGGATTAGCTGCAACAAAGCCCTCATTGAAATAACCTTTTTCAACCCAATCCTGGTAGGTTGTCAGTGTTTGGATAAAGGCTTCATTGTTCCAGCTCTCTTGCAGGTTGTTCATTTGATCATGAAGCTCAGGTCCTGCATAATGCTCAAGAAGCTGTTCAATCGTCCTCATCAGGTGCCATCCACCGCCAGGACCACTGGCTGTAGTCATGGGACACACACCATTCTCTTTCAAAGTTGCCAGAATGTCTTCAAATTCATCAAATGTGGTAGGTTCTTCAAGACCATATTCTTCGAAAATATCTGCTCTATAGAACACACCTACCATAGATAAACTTGTTGGATAAGCTGTCAGTTGATCGTGCAGCGTCATGATACCCGTCCCAGCACTATCGAACTTCTGGTCCCAGTTGTTTGCTGCCGCATAATCTGTAAAGTCATAGGTTAGGCCATTTTCAGCATAGAAGCCGCCTAGCGTGCCACCCCAGTTGAACCATAAAGTTGGCAATGTGCCTGATGCTGCACCAACTTTCAAGTTGTTCTGGTGCGTGCTTCCGTCAGCATAAACTACTTCAATATCAATATTCGGATATGCAGCCTTGAAATCAGGAAGGATCTCTTCAAGACCATCTGTTCTGGAGCTTAGTGTCCAGACGGTGATTGATACAGGCTCTTCTGGGACCGCTTCAGCCTCGGCTTCAGTTTCAGCCATGGCTGCTTCGGCTTCGGCCTTGGCTGCTTCAGCTTCGGCTTTGGCCGTTTCGGCCTCAGCTATCGCTTCTTCAGCAGTGGCTTTAGCCGCGGCTAATTCTTCTGCACTAGCGTCAGCTGCTGCTTCAGCTTCGGCCATAGCTGCCGCAGCGGTCGCTTGTGCAGACTCCGCTTTGGCTTCAGCATCTTGAACAGCCTGGTTGGCCGCATCAATTGCGGCCGTATCGGCTGTAGGTGCAACAGTATCGGATGTAGGTTGACATGCAGTAGTAATTGCCAGTAAACCGATCAATAGGACTACGAACAGAAATAAAGTTTTCGTTTTCATTGTTCTTCTCCTTAAGAGTTTGTGTCAATATCATCAACTAATTCTTCACCAGAAATTCTTATCGATAAATCCAAATCATGATCACCTCCATCTTTCCTGACTAAATTATTGATGAGCCAACCAATGCATAAACCGATGATGGGCAAAGCCGATCTACTCACCTTCCAATATTAGAATCCAGTCATTGCCACGGCCTGAGGTTGGTGGTTTATACGTTTGAAAGGCCACGTTTACGGTTGTATGAAAATCATAGGTGCAGCCATAGCGCGGATCGAACCAGGATTCCTTGACTCGCTTGGCTTTGAACACGCGTTTGTCGATGGTGAATGGCTCGCCTCGGGGCGAATAAACAAAGGCAAACGTTCCATTTCTCGACCGCGCCGCCCTGATTTTTGCGCCGCCGCTGGTGGGTCCATCCACAATCATGTCTTGGGCGGGGATCAATTCTTGGAACGAATACGATTCGAACAAGCGCCGCGCAAAGCCCATCTGAAACGACCCAGGGGCATCCAGCGACTCATACCATGGGATGTTGGCCCAAAGGGCTGGCTCGTGCTCAGGCGCCCACATTTGCCAGACACAGTTATGACCATAGGTATGGCCGCATGCCCCAGCCATTAGCGCCCAATAAGCAACCTGACGTGCGTCGTAATCGTCGAATCGGTCGTAACGCGAGACATCCTTGTAGTAGAATCCGACCGGCATGGTTTCGTAGTGTGGTTCGCCATCCAGGGTGGGCTTTTGCGGCTCAAGCGCGTAGTCGTGTTCAATGAACAGCCCTGCATCGTGGTCGTGTGCGCCGTGTGACGATTGGCACATGTTGAAATCCAGCCAGGCCGCCTGATGGAGAAACTCAGCGGAACGTCCCGGCCCACGTGGATGAAAGGTAACCAGATTCGCGCCCCCATCCCCTTCTTTTATGCCGAGAGCCATTGCTTCTATGAGCGCGTATTCTTCTTCGTTTTCTATGTTTTGGTCGCCGCCCAAAATCCAGATGATAGCATTGTCCCGATACCGATTGCCGATAAAACGGCCGTAAACACGCGCATTCTCTACAGTAAAGATGGCGGTATCATTGCTGCCGACCGCTTTCCAGCTCGATCCCCAGGTGGGCAACATCCCTATGAACAACCCCAATTCCTCAGCGTATTGCACAATTTGATCCACATGGCGAAAATAAGCTTCATTGGGCTTGGTTGGATCGCGGTCAACGAGCGGCAGGTCTCCATACGGATTAGGCACATCTGTTCCGCCCAATTCGGCTAGAGCCACAGCCTGAATGACTGTAAATCCCTTCGCGGCACGATTGCTCAGATAATAGTGCGCTTCCTCACGATCCAAGCGATGAAACAATTCCCAAGCTGTATCGCCGAGGTAAAAAAATGGCGTGCCGTCATCATATTCCAAGTAACGGTGATTGGCTGCTACCCGCAACTTGCCCAACTTGTTATTAAATTTGGACTTCATAAACCAACTCCTTAGAAACTAGTAGGCAGTTCAAAAATTGCAGTAAGCCGATTGGATTCATGCTGGTTTACTCAGCCTCTCTATCTCTGCACTGGTCAGGATAAAAGCGCCCACACCTTTGTAATCGTTGGTTACTATGGGTTCACCAACGTAGTATTCATACGAGCCGTCGCGCTGTTGTTCTCCGCCTAAACCCGCAACAGCACAAATCTTCATCAGGTTTACCTGCCCGTTTTCATCTACCTCAACCAGGTGCTCAATGACGCCAGCGTAACCTCTTTGGGCCACCTCCAAGTATTTGGGAGCGAGGTAACCTTTTCTGATCCCTTTTGCCAAGGCATAAACAAACATGCAAGAGACTGAAGCTTCGGTATAGTTCCCCTCGCAACCGCCTCGATCCAATAT
>JACSSI010000381.1 GCA_014879345.1 Anaerolineae bacterium
TGGCTGTAATCGACGGTTTCGCGCTTGGTTTCTTTGGTTTCCAGTTCAGCATTCACAAACTCGTTGAAGGTGACTTGCAAACGGGCGCGAATCGGTGTGCCATCGCTTAAAAACATGATGAAGCGCTGGCTGGCGCGAGCCAATACGCATTTGAACGCCAATGATCCCCAACTGAACAGGAGGACGGGTGGGGCATGGGTGGTGGCGTCTATGTTCATGAGATTGGTGATTTTGCTGGTCAGTTCGCGCACGTCTTGCCCGGCGCTGTTGAAGCCGTTGTGGGCTTCGTGGCTGTCTACGAGCAGTTCCATTTCCAGGGTTTGCATGTTGCCCGCCACAAATTGCAGCAGGGGAGCGCGTAGGCCAGGGATTGCCATTTGGGCAAAGTTGTTGTCTCGATTGATGGTGTATTCTTCCGGATTGAACAATACCGGAATCTGGTCGTTGTTGACGGTATTGGTTAGGGTTGCTTTTTCCAGAGCCATTTTTAGAATCTCCCGGTGCGCTCGCGGTGGGCTTGCAGGCGGTATTCCAGTTTTTGCATCACTTCATCGGTGAGGCGGTTGATGTCAACGGCCGTTTCCATCATCATCCCTCTGCTACCCATTTCCAGCCGTGATACCCCAAACGGGGCGGCTTGTTCCGGTGCAGCCTGTGTGTGGGTGGTGGACGGCGCTGTCTCCTGGGGAGCGGGTGCTGGCTGGCGCAAAATGCGCGGCACTGCCTGGGTGGTTGTGGCTGAGGGGCGGGTGGGTAACGGCCGTTCCTGTTCCCTTTCTTCTCCATTTTCTGCCGCCGCCATTACCGCCCTGGTCTGACCAGAAAGCATGTCGAGCGGTTGATGCTGTTGGTTGAGCCGCTGTGTCAACATTTGCACGGTTGTTTGCTGTGCCATTTCGTGTCGCTGCAAACGCTCCACAAGGGTGGTTGTGTGCCGTGTGTTTGGGGCAGGGCGTTTGGCTTGCCAGCCAGAATCATTTGCCGTGCCAGCGACTGCGCGGGTGGGTGTGGACGCTGGCGTGTTGTTGGTTTGCTGGACCAATACCAGATTCAGGCGCGGACGCAGTTGGTACTGGTTGAGATGGTGATGCTGATGCTGGTGGGTAACGGCCGTTTGTGCCATTCCCATCTCTAAAAACACCGGAGCCATACCCTGCCAGGCGGCCGTTCCCTGCGCATAGCGAGCCAAAATGCTGGCAGCGACGCGATCCCATCGTCCCATTTTGGGGAAACGAGAGAGTGATTTTGGGGAAACGGCCGTTTGCAAACGGCCCACGCTGGTCTGTAACTCATTCATTCGCTGTTCATCCGTCCATTGATCGCGGAAATTTGTTCAACCCACTGCCGCCGATCAGGGTGTTCCATCGTCATAATTTCGGCCTGGGGCCAGTGAAAGTGGTAGGCCACAAACGCTACCTCCTCAACCAACTGGTCGAGAGGGTAGCTTAGTACCCCCCCAGGGCGGGTACCTCCAACTCAAAGCTTTGTTCACAATGAGGGCAGGTGATGGCAGAACGGCCGTTATCCAGTTGATTGATCTCGTTATATAAATTTTGCAGATAGGCCAGGTCTGTGGCATACAAATTCTCAATCACCTTGGGCGTTATCTGAGGCAAACTGCCCAGGCGCGTCACCACCCGTGACAGCAAAATGACCACCAGATAAGCGGGATTGTTTTTGACGCGCACATCGCGCAGCGGCAGAATCTCATCCGCCGCCGTCGCTCGGCGCATCACACCATCCCGGTGCATAGAACCATCCGCATCCACAAAGCCACACGGCAACGTAAACTCAAATTCCGTTTGAAACATAGTTCTTCCTCTTGGGAATGAGTTCCCAGTTTGAGTACAGAAAGTACGCTCTTTTACCCCTCTCCCCCAAGGGGCGAGGGAGCCAGGCCGATCCCCTCTCCCTTTGGGGGAGGGTTAGGGTGGGGGCTAAAACTTAATCCAGTTGCAGCCCTTCATGAGCCAGTTCCAGCGTCTCAATCGCCACTTCATTGCCTTCGGCATTGAATTCCGGGGCTGTGTATTTGGTCGGCCAGCCTGAGCGGAAATTCCACCGCTTTAGCTCTGTGCCATCCCGTCCCAGCAAAATGACAGAGCCATCGCGCCGGTCGGGCGTGCCTTGCACAATATTTTTGTGCCAGTCATACAAGTCGGTATTGTCGGTGACGCCGCGTTTGAGCGAGATATTGCTAAACGAGGTGCGTCCCATGAGCTTGCGGGTTGTCATGTTTTCGCCACCCTGGCGGTATTCCACCACTTCTACCGTGCTATCCAGGCCGCTCACTTCCTGAAAGGCGGCAATGTTCAAACCGTCCACTTCCACCAAAAAGTTGTAACTGAAAAAAGGATCGTTTCGATCTCCTGTTGCCATGATTTATCTCCTGATTTAAAGATATTTCCCCTCTCCCCAGCCCTCTCCCAGAGGGAGAGGGAGCCTGTCTTCCCCTCTCTTTGGGAGGGGATTGAGGGGAGGGACATTAGCTGCTGGCAGAACTCGTGAGCTGCGCAATGCGGAATATGACAAATTCAGCCGGTTTGACGATAGCCACGCCGATTTCGGTGATGACCATGCCTGCTTCGCGCACTTCAGGCGGATTGGTGGTCTCGTCACAGCGCACGTAGAAGGCTTCTTCCGGTGTCGTGCCGAACAGGGCCCCATCGCGCCACACATTGGTGAGAAAGCTGCCCACCGAGCGTCGAATACGCGCCCATAGCGGCGGCGAATTGGGTTCAAAGACGGCAAATTGGGTGCCTTCGTCAATGGATTCGCGTAAAAAATTCATGAGACGGCGCACATTGATGTATCTGAATTCGCCATTAGCTTGTCCGCCCAGGGTGCGTGCGCCCCACACCTTGATGTTGCCATCAAAGCCGCGAATGACATTGATGCCATCTGGATTGAGGCCAGCCTGTTCGTTGCGGGAAACCAGATATTCCAGACCCAATGCGCCGCGCACATTTTCATTTGCCGGGGCTTTGTGTACACCGCGCTCTGCGTCTACCCGGGCATAGATGCCAGCCATGTGGCCGCTGGTATGCACGTAAATGAGGGCATCGGTAATGGGGTCATATACCTGGATGCGCGGGAAGTACATGGCGGCGTAATCGCTGTCGCCGACTGTGCCTTGAATGGCTCCCACCGTGATAGTGGTGGTTATTTGTCCATCTAAAATGGCAAAGCGGTCTTGCATGTTCTCGCAGTGACCGGTGATTTCGGTCTGGGCGGCGGCTGCCAAAGCGCCGGGGACGGCGACGATGGCAATCTCATCAATCGCCTCGAACTGCTGCAAGCCATCACGCACGTTGTTGGTATTGGCGATGTCGGCAATGCGGTTGACCCAGACACGGGTGCCGCCATTGTTGAAAAAGCCATAAACGGCGTGAGCCAGGGTGGCGTTGGCCGCCTGAAAATCACCAAAGCGGGTCTTGAATTGATCCCAACTGGTGATTAACGTGGGTACGCCGGCTGCCACCACGGTGTAACGGGTGGTGTCGCTTCCTGGCAGCAGGGGCATTTGAAACGTAACGTTTGTGGTGTCAACGACGCCCAGAAAGCCAGCCGTGCTTGTACCCACGCCGGAAATGGGTGGGGTTCCAGGAACTTCTTCTACATAGACGCCAGGTGCAAAATATTGGGGCATGTGTTACCTCCTTCCTTTAAGGAACGATTGTGACATCGTAACCGTTCATAACGGCCGTTGGCACGGTGACTGCCTGATCCACTGTGGTGGCACCGATGGTGGTGCGCAGGGTGTAATTGCCAGTGGGAATCATGGTCAGGGTGAAACGGCCGTTTTCATCAGTTACGGTTTCTAAGACCAACTCAACAAGGGACACATCTGCGCCAGAAATGGCGGTCAGCGTATTGGCATCGCGCACTGTTCCGGCAATTTGGAACCAGATTTGCTGTGTCCCGGGCAAATCGATTGCTTCTAAACGAATCTGCTTGGTAATAACCAGCGGCCCCACAATTTCTGGCAGCAGCAGCACTGGCAGCGTCACCACCACATAAATGACTGGTTTCCAGCGTGCCTCCACATCCATGCCGCCCCAAAACTCCGACAACTTGCCAAAGCCATCAGCAGGCGCAACATCTGTTGGCAAATCGGCCGTGCGAATCAGCTCCGGTACGGCCGCCAGTTGGGGCGATGCGGGGGCATAAATGCGCGAAGCATTCAGGGGGGCATGTTGCATCAGCACCGCCAGCGTCTCATACAGCAGCGCGTGTTCATCAAGCGTCGGTTCTGTGGCTGGTGTCAACGAGGCTGGACTCCAGGCTGAAATAACAAAATGGCAGTCGATGCGGTTGGGCGCGGTTTGCTCAGACACCGTGCCATTGTCCACGCTGCGGGTGCGGGCATTGGAGCGCAGCCGTCGATTTTCACGCAGGTCGAACAGGTAAATATTGAGCGCGTTGGCCGGTAAACCACCCACCGTCAATGTGGAAACATACGTGCGCCAGTCATCGTCTGGTGGTTGAAAGCGAATCTGGCTTTCGTCGCTCAACTGGGTCACTTGGCTTAGTAGTAAATCGCGTAACAGCGTATCTAAAAAATGAATCATGCCGACACCTATTCGTAATTGTTCGGTCTCTCAAGACCTGACAGGTTTATAAATGCTCTGGTCTGTAAAGCTAATATGCTATGAAAAGGTGACTAGCCAACAGGGTGTCGAGTAAACCTGTCAGGTCTTACGGTTGCACCTACTCGAAAGAACTTTCTACTGCCTGCTGAACCTCAGCCGGACAACTAGCCAACGGCCGCCACTCGGCGGGAACCGTTTCCTGATACGTTTCCGTCTCTTGCCGGGTCAGCTCAATTTCGGCGCGGCGCAGAAGCGGGTAAACCAGTTCAGCCTGTTTTTGGGGCGAGTTGCGCTGCGCTTCTAATTTCTTTTCCAACTCCGGGGTGCGATGGCGGCTTTCCTTGTCCTTATTCTCGTCGGAGAGAAAATCGCCCACGGCCGCTTTTGCCAGGGGTGTGCCTGTGGCTTCACGGCCGTTTTCGTCCGGTGCAGGTGAATACAACTCTTCGCCCACAACCAATTGAAACTTGTCTGTAAAGACGGATTTTGGCTGACGCATTTGCAGCAAACTGGGGGTGGGTGGATATTTAGCGGTGATGAGGTCTCGGGCAGCTATTGCCCTTTCTTCTGACAATTTCCGATTCCCTTCAAACTTACTGCCTGGTTTTTGCTCCAATGGCCCTTCTGGTGAGGCATAGCCAGTGATGCGGTTCACTTGCCAGTCGTTTTGCAGCAGGGAATCTAGTTCCGGCAAATTGGTATCGTTTAGTGCCTTGCCCGGCATTTTGGCGTCTGTTTCTAAATTTGGTTCAGAATAATGGAAATAGAGATAGACAGCCTTGGTGCGGGTGACGGGACGGGTGCGCGTTTCGGGATGCTCGGGTATCTCTTCTTCACAGCTAAACGTCACTTCCGGCACAATCTCGACATGATGTTTGACAGGGCAAGTCACTTTCGGTACTGGCTTTCCGCCAAAGG